>NZ_JBHYGR010000015.1:0-68711 GCF_042738155.1 Kitasatospora sp. NPDC059088
GCGGTCAGGCCGAGCCGGCGGCGGGGCGGGAGGGGGGGGGGGGGCGGGCCGGGTGGCGGCGCCGGGGGGGGGGGCCCACGGGCGGCTCCGCGGTCCCGCTCCGCCGGATCCCCGCCCGCGGTTTTAACCACGGCTGTAGAGTTCCGGCGACGGGCCGCGGCGTCGGGCGCGGTCGCACCGGTCGGATCGGAGGCGGAACCGTGGTGGAGCGTTCGAACGGGCCCGCGGCGCCCGCCGTGTCGTCCGCGGTGCCCGCGGCGCCCACCGAGGTGCCCGTGCCGCCGACGGACCGGGAGGTCCGGTGGGTGTACCAGCCGGTCGAGGTCGACCTCGGTGGCGGCCACTGGGCGCCCGGCCGGATCAGCGGCTGGTGGCAGGACCCGGCCGGGCGGAACTGGTGCCGGCTGCGGGTCGGCCGCAGCGGACTGCCCGCCGACTGGCGGCCGTTCGAACCCGACCGGGTACGGCTGCTCCCGGTCTCCGGGTTGTGAAGAGAGTGTCAGGAGTTCTTGGCGGAACCGTTCGAGGACCCCTGTCGTCCCTGGGAGCGAACGCCGACTAGGCCACTTTCAGCAACCGGGGACGACGTGAGTTCCGAGATCTACTTCAACAACAACTACCGCGACCTGTGCGAACAGTACGGGACGGGCGCGGGTTTCCAGTTCGAGTTCTCCTGCTACCGCTGCTCCGACACCTGGCGCTCGCCGTTCGAGCGGTTCACCACCGGTCAGGTGGCGGGCTGGCTGGGCAAGGGCGTCAGTGCGGCGTGGAACCTCATCGGCGGCAACGCCAACACGATCAGCAACGCCGCGGACGGCCTGGCCGGCCAGACCTGGGGCACCTCGCGGGACGCCGCGTTCCAGCGCGCGATCGACAACGCCCAGTCGCACTTCAACCGTTGTGCCCGCTGCACCCGCTACGTCTGCGGCCGCTGCTTCAACCCGGAGCAGGGCCTGTGCTTCGACTGCGCCCCGGACACCGCCGCCGAGGCGGCCGCGGCCCAGCGGCGCGGCCTCAACGACATGGTCTCGGACCGGGCCTACCAGGTCGGCCAGCAGTCCGGCGCGGAGTACGACGTGCGGACGCCGCGCCAACTGGTCTGCCCGCAGTGCCAGACGGAGACCCACGGCACGCCGTTCTGCCCCGGCTGCGGGTTCAAGCTGGCGCAGCCCGTCCAGTGCGGGCAGTGCCACAAGGACGTGCCCGACGGGGCGGCGTTCTGCCCGTCCTGCGGGGCGAGGCGCTGAGCGGCCGGTAGGTCGACGCGACGGGGCGCCCGCGGACCGGTGAGGTCCGTGGGCGCCCCGTCGGTTCGTTCCGGGCCGTCGGTCGCGGGACGGCCCCGGAGCGGGAGGCTCAGCCGTACGACACGTTGGCGCACGGGTCGTCGTCGGCCGAGCGGGCGGTGCCGCTGACGCTGCTCGGCAGCGGGGCCGGGGCGGCGGGCGCGCCGGGGGTCGAACCGGCGGCCGGGGCCGGGTTGGCGGCGGCGAAGTCGTGGCCGAGCACCACGCTCAGGCCCTTGCCGCCGGCCTGGACGCTCGCCCCGGGGAAGAGCTTGGCGACGGCCTCGGCGTTGCTGCGCTCGCCCGCGCCGTACTCGACCACGGTGGTGCTGCGGGCCTTGCCGGCCGCGTTGCCGACGGCGGTGACGGTGTAGCCGGCGCCCTTGACGGTCTCGGCGCCCTTGCTGCCGATGCCGCTCTCGCCGGTGCCGTTGAGGACGGCGACCTTGATGTCCGCGTTCCTGGCGGCCGCGGCGGGGGAGGGGGTGGCCTCGGCCGTGGGCGGGGTGCTGGGGGCGGCGGAGTCGGTGGCGGCCGGGCTCTGGGCGCTGGCGTCCTGGCCGTCGATGGTGCGGTCGGCCTTGAGCGCGGCCCAGAGCTGCTCCACGTCGGGGTGGACCAGGGCGACCCGGGGGCCTTCGTAACGCCAGGGTGCGGTGAGGAACTTGACGTCGTGCAGGTCGACGTCCTTGATCGACATGGCGAAGGACATCAGCTTGGCGGCCGACCCGAGGTCGGGGTCGACGGTCAGCGACTTGGTCGCCGCGTCGGCGAGCGGCAGCAGGGTGGTCGGGTCCATGCCGCGGGACTTGACCTCCTTGATGAGGGAGGAGAGGAAGGCCTGCTGGCGCTTGGTGCGGCCGATGTCGGAGCCGTCGCCGATGCCGTGCCGGACCCGGACGAAGTCCAGTGCGGACTGGCCCTCGACCTTCTGCTTGCCCTTGGCGAAGATCTGCTTGCCCTTGTGGCCGAGGTTGGGGTTGAGGTCCCCCTCGTAGACGTTGTTCGGCAGGCAGACCTCGACGCCGCCGACCGCCGTGGTCATCGCGGCGAAGCCGCCGAAGTCCACCACGATGGTGTGGTCGACGCGCAGGTTGGTGAGCTTCTCGACGGCGTTCTGGGTGCAGGCCGGGTTGCCCTGGTCGGTGTTGCCGACCGAGAACGCGCTGTTGAACATCACATTGGTCTGTTCCTTGGTCCACTTGCCGTTGGGCAGCTTGCACGGCGGGATGTCGACCAGGGAGTCGCGGGGGATCGAGATGCCGACGGCGTGCTTGTGGTCGGCGTAGATGTGCAACAGGATCGCGGTGTCCGAGCGGGCGCCGTCGTCCCCGCCGCCGCCCAGGTTGCTGTTGCCGTTGCCGCGGCTGTCCGAGCCGATCATCAGGACGTTGACCGGGGTGCGGCCCTGGGCGTCCGGGGCGGCCGCCTCCGGGCGGTCCTTGCTCAGGGCGTCGCGGTCGAAGGTGGTGATGTTGCTGTTCAGGCGGTAGTAGACGGCGCCGCCGGCGAGGACCAGGAGCGCGGTGCAGCCGGCCGTGACCCAGAGCACCTTCTGCTTGGTGCTGCGCTTGGGCTTCGACTTGGCCCGGCCGGCGGGGCGGGCGTCGGGTATCTCCTTGCCCGGGCCGTCCTCGACCGAACCGTCCTTGGCCGAACCGTCCCTGCCCGTACCGGGCTTGCGGTTCGCCGCTCTGCGTCCACCGGCCCGGTGCGACGAATTCTCGCCCTCGGTGGAACCCCTGCGACCCGACACGGCGTCATCCTCCACAGTTGCCACGGAACCCCCGACGGAGCGGTGGCTTGCGTGGTCCTGGGTCGGAGTGTCGATCCGGGTCGTCCCGCCGCTAAACTTTTACACCGCTGTAGAACTTCCAGAGGAGCATACTAGGCGCAGATGAGAAAAATACTGGTCAGACCATGAGAGAAGGTCGACCGGGTCTCATCTCCGTCGCTCCGTACCCGCACGAGGAGCACGATGACTCACCGGATCGCACGTTCGATAGCCGGCGCCCTGGTGGCACTGCTGGCCGCCGTCGGCCTCAGCGCCGCGGCGTCGAGCGCGACGGCGGTGGCCGCACCCCGGACCGCCGCGAGCGGCACGGCCGTTGCCGGGGGACCGGCGGCCGGCGCCGCCGCCCAGGCGCCCGATGCCGTCGGCACCGTCGGCACCGTCGCCCAGGGCGTTCAGAGCGTTCAGGGCGCGCAGGACCGGCAGGTCGCGCACGTCGCGGCCAAGGAGGAGAAGAAGAAGTCCGGCTTCTTCGCCAAGCTCGGCAAGTTCCTGCTGGTCGTGGTCATTCTGATCATCCTGTTCATCATCCTGGTGATCTGGGGCATCGTTCACCTGGTGCGGAAGCTCTTCCGCCGTCGCTGAGCCGCTGGGTCGCTGAGCGGCTGAGCCGCTGAGCCGCTGAGCCGCTGAGCCGCTGGGCCGGTTCCGGGGCGGCCGGCCCGGGCGCCGACACGGCGCCGGGGCCGGGCCACCCGGCGGTGATTGGCCCTGTCCCGCCCGACCGCCGCGCCCCAGGATGGGCGACATGAGCGACTTCCCGCGCAACCCCTCCGCCGCGCTGCGCCCCGAGAGCCGGATCGTCCACCCGCCGCTGGCCGGACTCGGCGGCGCCCGGCCGCTGGGCGTCCCGCTGCACCAGGGCCACCTGTACGCCTTCGAGACCAGCGAGGCGCTCACCGCCTCCTTCGCCGGCCCCGACGGGGCGTTCGTCTACAACCGCTACGGCAACCCCACCGTCCGGTCGCTGGAGGACGCCGTCGCCGACCTGGAGGGCGGCACCGGGGCGCTCGCCACCGCCTCCGGAATGGGCGCGATCAGCACCGTACTGCTCGCCCTGCTGCGCTCCGGCGACCACCTGATCGCCCAACGGAGCCTGTACGGCGGGACGTTCGCGCTGCTGGCCGACCTCGCGCAGCGGTGGGGCGTCGAGGTCACCCACGTCTCCGGCTCCGACCCGGACGAGGTGGCGGCGGCGCTGCGGCCCACCACCCGGCTGCTGCACCTGGAGACCGTCTCCAACCCCACCACCCGGGTCACCGACCTGCCCGGGCTGATCGCCGTCGCCAAGCGGGCCGGGGTGCTCAGCGTGGTCGACAACACCTTCGCCACCCCGCTGCTGTGCCGCCCGATCGAGCACGGTGCGGACGTGGTGGTGCACTCGGCCACCAAGTACCTGGGCGGGCACTCGGACGTGCTGGCCGGGATCGCCGTCTTCGCCGACCCCGAACTGCACCGGAAGGTCTGGCACCACGGGACCGAACTCGGCGCCAGCGCCGATCCCTTCGCCGCCTGGCTGACCCTGCGCGGCCTCCAGACGCTGGCGTTGCGGGTCCGCCGCCACTGCGACTCCGCGCTCGACCTGGCCACCCGGCTGGCCGCCCACCCGGCCGTCGACGCCGTCCACTACCCGGGCCTGCCCGACCACCCCGACCACGAACTCGCCCGCCGCCTGCTGCCCGACGGCCACGGCGGCGTGCTGGCCTTCGACCTGGCGGGCGGCCGGGAGGCGGCCCGGGCCTTCACCGAGTCCGTCCGGCTGGCCGCGCTGGCACCCTCGCTGGGCGGCGTCCACACCCTGGTGGTCCACCCCGCCAGCACCTCGCACCGGCAGCTGTCGGACGAGGAGTTGGCGGCGGCGGGCATCGGCCCGGGCACGGTGCGGGTCTCGGTGGGCATCGAGCACCCGGAGGACCTGTGGGCGGACGTCGAGCAGGCCCTCGCGAAGGCCTGAGGTCCGACCCGGAGGCCGGGGGAGGCCTGAGCGGGAGGCCGGGCGGGGCCTGAGCGGGAGGCCGGGCGGGGCCTGAGCGGGAGGCCGGGCGGGGCCTGAGCGGGAGGCCGGGCGGGGCCTGAGCGGACGACCGGGTGAGACCCGCCCCGGCGGGGTGGAAATCCGGCTGCGGGGGTACCGGCGGACCGGGCATGATCCGGTCCATGGGAACGGACATCCGGGGCTTCGTGGAGTGCCGCACCTGGGCCCCGGGCCTCGACCCCGGGGAGCGGGCCTGGCAGGCGGCCGTCGACCTGTCGCTGCTCGGCCCGACCAGGGACTACGGCTCCTTCGCCTGCCTCTTCGGGGTCCGGGACCCGCACCGTCACTGGCGGCCGGTGGTCGGCGCCCGCGGCCTGCCCGCGGACGCCTCGGCCACCACCCGCGCCGGGCACGCCTCCTGGGGCCCGGCGGCCTTCGGCGCCACCTGGCTGGGCTGGGACGAGGTGCTCGCGGTGGACTGGGACGAGCCGGCGCTGCCCCGGGCGACCAGGATCGCCCGGTACCGGCGGCGGCCCGACGGCTCGCTGGAGCCGGTCCGCCGGGAGGACTGGAGCCGGGCCTTCGCCCGGGCCGCCGGGATCGACAGCCGGACCTTCGACTTCGGCCGGCTCGGCGAGCACTGGGCGGAGGGCACCGAGTGGGACACCGGACCGCTGCTCTTCCGGGCCGAGCGCGACCGGCGCCGCGACGCCGTTCCCGCGGACGGGCCGTGGCGGCCGGTGTGGACGGTGCTGCGCACCCTCGCCGAGGTGCACGGGGAGCAGCACGTCCGGCTGGTGGTCTGGTTCGAGGAGTAGTCCGGCGGAGGGGTGGGCCGGGTCGGTGGCGTGGAGCGAGGAATAGCCGGCGGGCCGGCCGTCAGCGGGCCCTGGGCCGGGCGGCGAGCAGGGCGATGTCGTCCTCGGCGGCGGGTGCCGGGGGCGGGGCGAGGGAGTGCAGGACGGCGTCGAGCAGCTCGTCGAGGTCGCCGGTGGCAGGGAGCCGGAGGGCGGCGAGGCGCGCCAGCGAGGTGTCGATGTCCTCGTTCCGCCGCTCCACCAGGCCGTCGGTGTAGAGCAGCAGGGTCTGCCGGGGGTCGAGCGGATGGGTGGACTGCTCGTAGCCGCCGAAGCCGGTGCCCAGCGGTGGGCCGGTGGGGACGGCCAGCAGTTCGGTGGGGTGGTCCGGGGTGATCAGGGCGGGCGGCAGGTGGCCGGCGCTGGAGAAGGTCCAGCGGGCGCGGCCGGGGTCGGCGAGGGCCAGCAGGCAGGTCGCGGGGCGGGCGGTGTCGTCGGCGGAGATCACGTGGTCGAGCTGGCGCAGGATCCGGTGCGGGGGCAGGTCCATGCCGGCGACGTCGCGCAGCGCCGAGCGGTAGTGGCTCATGTCGACGGCGGCCTCGACGCCGTGCCCCATCACGTCGCCCATGGCCAGCAGGGTGCGGCCGAAGGGCAGCCGGACCGTCTCGTACCAGTCGCCGCCGACCACCGAGCTGCTGCCGGAGGGCAGGTAGCGGGAGGCCAGTGCGAGGTTCTGGTGCGGGTTGCCGGGCTCGCTCAGCAGGGCCCGCTGGAGTTCCAGGGCGATGCCCTGGGAGCGGGTGTAGCTGCGGGCGTTGTCGATGGCGGTGGCGGCGCGGGCCGCGAGGTCGCCGAGCAGGGCGGCCTCGTCCGGGGTGAAGGCCGGGGTGGCGTCGGTGCGGCCGAGGGTGAGCACCCCGACCAGGTGGCCGCGGGCGGCGAGCGGCAGGACCAGCAGTGAGGCGGTGCCCGCCGGGCAGGCGTCGGCGGGGCCCGGTGCGGTGAGCACGGCGACGCCGCCGGCCAGGCCGCGGGCCGCGGCCGAGCCCTCGCGGTGGCGCACGGACTCGCCGGGGCGCGCCAGCTCGGCGAGGGCGGCGTCGAGTCCGGGGACGGCCCGGACCGCGGCGCGGTGCAGCCGCTGGGCACCGGCCCGGCCCGGGCGGGCGGGTTCGGCCTCGGGCGGCAGCACGTCGACGACGGCGAGGTCGGCGAGGGCGGGCACGGTGAAGGCGGCGAGTTCGGCGCAGGTGGTGCGGATGTCGAGGGTGGTGCCGATCCGCTCGGCGGCGGCGTCCAGCAGGGCGAGCCGGGCGCGCGCCTGTTCGAGCTCGCGCAGCTGCGCGCGGGCCGGGTCGGGGTCGTCCAGGACCACGACGATCACGCCGGTGGTCCGCCCGCCGTGCCGCAGCGGCCGGTAGCGCACCCGCAGTCCGGGTGGCACGGGGGCGCCCGCGCCGTCGGGGCCGCCGGTGACGTGCTCGCGGTCGCGGCCGTCGGCGAGGACGCGGCGCAGGGTGGCGACGGCACCGGCGAAGGGGGTGGTCGCGGCGGCGCGGCCGAGCAGGTCGGCGCGGCGCAGGCCGGTGACGGTGGTGAACGCGGGGTTGAGGTAGTGCCAGCGCAGCTGGTCGTCGAGCAGGGCGACGCCGACCGGGGCGGTGGCCAGCAGCTCGCGGAGCAGGTCGGGGTCGTTCCCGGGGCCGTGGCCAGGGTCGTGACCGGGGTCGTGGCCGGGGTCGTGGCCGGGGTCGGTGCCGGAGGGTTCGGAGGCGGGGTCCTCGTCCGGGGGCGGGGTGCCCTCTGCGCGGGGCCCGTGCCGGAAGTGCATAGGCCCATGATCACGCGTCGGGGCGCGGCACGCCCACAACTGGGTGAAACCTTGACCGCTCGGAGACGGTGTTGTAGCGAAGCGTGCCCGGTTGCGTGCGCGCACACGCACTTGTAGAGTGCGTGCACACGCACACAGTCATGGCCGTCCGGAACCGTCCGGCGGCCGCGAGGAGGGCCCGCATGGCAGTCACCCCGATGAACGGCACCCGGATCGTCCTGATCACCGGCACCTCCTCCGGAATCGGCCTCGCCGCCGCCGTGGCCGCCGCCCGGGCCGGCTTCCGGGTCGTCGCCACCATGCGCGACACCGGCCGGGCCGGGAACCTGCTGCGCGCGGCGGAGCAGGCGGGCGTCGCCGAGCGGATCGAGATCGAGCGGCTCGACGTCACCGACCCCGCCTCCGTCGCGGACTGCCTCGGCGTCGTCGTCGAGCGGCACGGGCGGCTGGACGCCGTGGTCAACAACGCGGGCGCGGGCTTCGTCGGCACCGTCGAGCAGGACGGCATGGCACCGGTGCGCGCCGCGATGGAGGTCAACTACTTCGGTGTGGTCGAGGTGACCAGGGCGGCGCTGCCGCACCTGCGCGCCGCCGGCGGCCGGGTGGTCACCGTGACCAGCGTCGGCGGGGTGGTCGGGCAGCCCTTCAACGAGGCCTACTGCGCGGCCAAGTTCGCCGTCGAGGGCTTCATGGAGTCGCTGGCGCCGGTCGCCGCCGCCGTCGGGGTGGCCGTCACCGTGGTCGAACCGGGCGCGGTGGCCAGCGAGTTCATCGGCAACCAGGGCATCGACGTGCCCGCGCTGGTCGCCGCGGCCGGCCCGTACGGCCCCGCCCTGGAGGCGTACGTCGACCGGACCTTGAAGGCCTTCGGCAGCGCCCAGACCCCCGAGGAGGCGGCCGCGCCGATCGTCGACGTGCTCACCGCCGAGCGGCCGCCGCTGCGGGTGCAGACCTCCGAGGCGGCCCGGGCCTTCGTCGGGGTCAAGTTGGCCGACCTGGACGGTTCGGCGGTGGGGGCGATGACCGGCGGGTGGGTCGCGACCGGCGGCGCCTGACGTCGGGCGGGGTGCGGGGGTGGGGGCACCGGGGTGCTGGGTGCGTGCGGCTCCGGGTCCGGGCGACGGGTCGCGGGTGATCAACGGTCATACTTGGGCGGCGGCGCCCGACACCGGGTGCCGCAGACGGTGCCACAGCGCCGTCCGCAGGCAACGGGCCGCCAGGAGCGGCCCGTCGGCAGCCCAGACCGGAGGAACCGATGAGCCCCCACCAGCCGACCAGTCGTCCGGCGGCAGGGGCCCCCGGGGTGCCGTGGAACCGGCAGCGGCTGCGCAGCAACAACGAGTGGCTGCTGCTGGAGCTGCTGCGTACCGGCGGCGGTACCTCGCGCGCCCAACTGGCCCGGGACACCGGCCTGTCGAAGCCCACCGTGTCCGCCGCGCTGGCCGACCTGGAGCAGGCCGGGCTGGTCCGCGAGGCCGGGCGGGTGGCCCCGGAGCGGGGCCGCACCGCGGTGCTCTACGAGGTCGACCCGACGGCCGGTCACGTGCTCGGCGTGGACGTCGGCCGGGCCCGGCTGCGGGTCGCCGTGGCGGACCTGGCCGGCACCGTGGTCGCCCGGCGGGACGTGCCCAACCGGGGGCGGACCGCGGACGCCGTCGCGGACGCGGTGGTCGCCGCCGCGGGGGAGGCGACCGCCGAGGCGGGCCTGGCCGCCGGGGACCTCGTGCACGCGGTGATCGGCACGCCCGGGGTGTGGGACGAGGAGCGGCGCGGCCTCCGGTACGCCACCAGCCTGCCCGACTGGGGCCGGCCGGGGCTGTTCGACCGGATCGGCCAGGGTCTGGGCACGGCCGTGACGGTGGCCAACGACGCCAACCTGGCCGCGCTCGGCGAGTACACCCTGGGAGCCGGGCGCGGCAGCCGGATGTTCGCCTACCTGCTGGTCGGCACCGGCCTCGGGGTCGGGGTGGTGAAGGACGGCGAGCTGCTGCTCGGTGCGCACGGCGCGCTCGGCGAGATCGGCCTGGTGCCGCTGCCCGCCCGCCCGGGCGAGCCGGCCGTGACCACGCTGGAGGAGGAGGCGGCGGCGGACGCGGTGGTGCGTGCCGCCCGGGAGTTCGGGCTGGCGGGGAAGGGCCGGAGCCGGCTGACCGCCAAGCAGGTCTTCGAACGGGCCCGGGCCGGGGAGGACGCTGCGCTGCGGGCGGTGGAGTGGGAGGCGGAGCGGCTCGCGTACGCGGTGGCGGTGCTGTCCGCCGTGCTGGACCCGGACCTGCTGGTGCTCGGTGGGGGGATCGGCAGCAGCGCGGACCTGCTCCTGGAACCGCTGGAGCGGGCCCTGCGCCGCTTCGCGCCGATGCGTCCGACGCTCGCCCCGAGCCTGCTGGGGGAGGAGGCGGTCCTCCTGGGCGCGGTGGCCACGGCGCTGGAGACGGCGCGTCCCGAGGTGTTCGAGCGTCGGACGGCGGAGTTGTGAGGCCGGGGCCGTAGGTGTGAGGCGGGGTCCGTAGGTGTGGGGCCGGGGCCGGTGGGTGTGGGGCCGGGGCCGGTGGGTGTGGGGGAGCCCACCGGCCCCGGGCGGGTCAGCCGGTGGCCAGGGTCAGGCCGTAGGTGCTGAGGATCGGGTTGACCGGCTGGAAGTAGGTCTCGCCGCCGGAGGTGCAGTCGCCGGAGCCGCCCGAGGTCACGCCCTGGGCCTGGTTGCCGGAGATGAACGAGCCGCCGGAGTCGCCCGGTTCGGCGCACACGTCGGTGCGGGTGAGGCCGTAGACGCTGCCCTCCTGGTAGTTGACGGTGGCGTTCAGCTCCTGGACGGTGCCGCAGTGCCAGCCGGTGGTGGAACCGGAGCGGCAGACCGAGCCGCCGACCGCCTGCTCGGACGAGCCGCCCACCGTGACCGCGCCGCCGGCGTAGTCGTTCACCTGCGGCTGGGCCGTCCAGTCGGATCCGGCGGCCACCCAGGAGTAGTCGTTGCCCGGGAAGGTCGAGCCCTGGAAGGTGCCGATCGAACTGCCGTCGGAGGTCGTGGCGTTGGAGCCGGGCTGGCCGCAGTGGCCGGCGCTGACGAAGCCGGGCTGGCCGTTCTGGGTGACCGGGAAGCCGATCGAGCAGCGGGCGGCGTTGTCGATGTAGTAGGCGTCCCCGCCGTGCAGGTCGGCGAGCGGTCGGGGTGCGGCGGTGGCCCGCTCGACCCGGACCAGGGAGCGGTCCACCCCGGCCCGGTCCAGGAAGGCCCCGGTGCGGGCGTCGTCGGCGGACTGCACCACGACGGCGTTGGAGCGGACGTCGACGTACCAGAGCGGGGTGGCGTCCGGGGCGGCCGCCCGGGAGGCCCGGTCGAGCGCGTCCTTCGCCCGGTCCAGGGACGCCAGCGCGTGGCGGACGACGGTGGCCCGGCCGCCGTGGGCGGTGATGGTCCGGGCGGCGGAGGCGTCGGTGGTGGCGACCACCAGGTCGGCCTGCGGTCCGTCGATCCAGGCGCCGGCCCAGTGCTCGCCGAGCGCCTGGGTGAGGGCGTGCTGGACGGCGGTGGCGCGGCCCTCGCGGGCGATCCGGTCGGCGGCGGCCTGCGGGGCGAGCCCGAGGTCGCGCTGCATCGCGTGCAGCAGGGCGGTGGGCACGGCCGTGGTGCGGGTGGGGGTGGCGGCCAGGGCGGCCGTGACGGACGGGTCGTCAGCGGGTGCGCTGACGGCGGGTGCTGCGGTGAGCGCGACGGTCGCGAAGGCTGCGGCGACGGCCAGCGCACGGATCCGGAGCATGGGGTCTCCTCGTTCGGCGTGGGGGTTGCCGGAACCGTAGCGACCTGATTGGCATGTCCGGAACATGTCGTAACGCCCCGCGCTCCGGCGCTATACCCCCCGCCGGAGGCTCGACGTGGGGGCCGGAAGATCTCGATCCGCCAACGAGTGGGGAAACGGTGCTCACGGCGTGTGCGGACTCTGGTTGAATCGCACGCCTCACCCGTACGGACCTACGGAACGGAGCGTTCTCCCCTCATGGCCTCACCGATATCCGGGCGCCGCAGAACGGCCGGCCTGGCCGGATTCGCCGGACTCGTCCTCACCGTCGGCCTGGCGCTGACCGGTTGCGACCCGTCGGCGGCGGACGCCACGCCGACCTCCTCCCCGACCGTCGCGGCCACGCCGGCTTCCGCCACGCCCACCGCGGCGAGCCCGACGGTCCCGGCGCCGCCGGTGGTCACCCCCTCGGCGCCGCCCGTCGCGTCCGCCCCGCCGCCGTCCGCCCCGCCCGCCGCGCACCCGCAGACGCCGTCCGCCAAGCCGCAGCCCAAGGTCACCACCGCCCAGCCGCCGAACGACCCGCAGCCCCAGTACACCCAGGCAGCGGGCGGCACCGAGTGCGAGCTCCGCTCCAACGCGGGCAACTGCTACGCGGCCGGCCAGTTCTGCCGCAACGACGACCTGGGCCGGAGCACCCACGACGCCAACGGGCGGATGATCTACTGCCGGATGGTCAGCGGAAAGCCGCACTGGCAGGCGTGAGTCACCCGCCGAGGGTGTCCCAGAACAGGTGCTCGTAGGCCTGGAGCAGCAGGCCGTACTCCCGGGCGGCGGCCAGTGCGGGGTCGTCCAGCGGGTCCGGCCCGAGGGCGTCGGCGGCCTGCTGTTCCAGTTCGGGGGCCGGCTGGGCGAAGAAGTCGAAGAAGGCGCAGGCCTCGTCGGAGAAGCCGTGGTGGCGGCGCAGCGCCGCGGCGATGGTGGCGCAATAGCCGCCCCAGGCCGCGAAGTTGGCCACCAGGGCGGCGGCTGCGGCCGGTGGCGGGGCGTTCAGGGCGAGCCAGGCGAGGTAGGACGGGTAGGCCTGGCAGCCGGGGAGCGGTACCCGGGCGGCGGCCGCCCGGCGGTCCAGGCCGCAGGCTTCGGCCAGGGCGGGCAGGGCGCGCAGGGCGGCGCTCTCGCCCCCGGCGAGAGTGACGTACCAGGCGCCGAGCGGCCGGTCGGCGCAGCGGGTGGCGAGTAGCAGCAGGCTGCGCCGGTCCGAGGTGATGATCCGCTGCTGCTGGGCGGCGAGTTCGGCCACCGCGGAGAGCGGGGCGGTGCCGGCGGCGAGCGCGGTGACCAGGGCGGGCGCGGTGTCGCCGGGGGCCGACTCGGCGCGCAGGCGGCGGATCTGGTCGAGGATCGGGTGGTTCACCGGTGCCTCCGGGGTGCGGTTCGGTCCGGTGCCCATTCCTACCGCGTGCGGGCCTCGGTGCGGTGGCGACAGGCCGGGGTGCCCGGGGCGCTCGGGGATGTCCCGGGAGCGCTCGGGGATGTCCCGGGGGTGCTCGGGCGGTGCGGGTGCCGGGAGCGCCCGGTGGTTCGGCGCTCCCGGCCCGGGTGGCGGCTGTGCGGGGATCAGGCTCCGGCGCAGGCCTTGGTCAGCTCGCCGGCGGCGTCGCCGATCGGCCCGAAGTCGGGTTCCTTGCCCTTGGAGACGGCGGTCTGGGCGTTGTCCACGGCCTTGGACAGCTTGTCGGCCGCCGCGTCCACCTTGCCGTCCCCGTCCTGGCGGATCTTCTTGACGTCCTCGACGATCTTCTTGAGGGCCGTGACGGTGTGTTTGCGCCGGCTGTCGTCGGTGATCTGGCCGACGTTGACCGCGGAGTCGGTGAGGTCCTGGACGTCGCCGGTGAGGCTGATCGCCCGCTTCCCGCAGTCGAGGGCTTGGTCGGTGTTCTTGCACGCGGTCAACAAGGGGGCCGCCACGAGCAGAACGAGCGCGGTGGCGGCCAGGCGGTACGGCTTCTTTGTCATGTCTGTATCCCTCCCGCGTTCTAGAACGTCCCGTGCTCGCGCGGCGGTTCCGGTGTGGAGGGTGAACGGTCGGCGAAGTCTCGACCGCGAGTGGGATGATGACGAATAGTCAGGTCAGGTGGGGCCGCTGGTGATGCCAGTCCTGCCAGTCCTGCCAGGCGGCGGGCGGGAGCAAGGTGCGGCTGCGGGAGAGGAGTTCGTAGAGGCCGGGTCCGTAGCGGGCGGCCAGCTCGGCGTTGTGGACGAACACGTCGAGCTCGTTGGCGGCGGTGATGGCGAGGAAGGCCCGCAGGTCCTCCTCCGGCGGGGTGTGGTCCTCGCCGGTGAAGCGGTCGTGGAACAGCGGCGTCTCGTCCCGGCCCAGGCGCGGGTAGACGGCGGCCCGGTCGCAGCTGGCGTACAGGTAGACGATCGCCTCGGCGCGGTCGCCCAGGAGGTCGACCAGGGTGGCCCGTTCGTCCAGGGCCAGCAGGGCGCCGTCGAACCCGTCGGTCCCGTACGCGGCGTGGCAGAGCCCGGCGGTCTGGACGGCGGAGTCGGTGCCCCAGTCGGCCAACCGGGCCGCCACCCGGGTCAGGTGCGCCAGCAGGGTCCCGCCCGGGTGGGGGATCCGGTCGGCCTCGTGGGCGCGCAGGAACTCCTCGATGTGGCTCCAGGCGGGAGCGGTGGGGTGATCGGGTGAGGTCATCCGACGAGTTCTACTCCGGTGCCCGACCGCCCGCAACCGGGTTCGGCCATGGGTGTCGAACGCCCGCCGTCGGTCCGTGCAGAGGTTCGACGGCGGGAGTTCGAGGCGTCAGGAGAGTTCGCGCACCAGTCGGGCGATGGCCGGGGTGGGGACGGAGTGGGCTTCGGCGGCCCGCAGCACCGCGCCGCCGATCGCGTCGAGTTCGGTCGGTCGGCCCGCCTCGACGTCCCGCTGCATCGAGGACTTCATCCCGGCGGGGATCCGGTCGAAGGCGGCGAGCAGCGCCTGCGCATCCGCCGGGGCACCGACGGCGTCGGCGACGGCGGTGATCTCGTCCAGGACGGCGAGCAGTTCGTCCCGGTGCTCGGTGCGCACGACGCCGACGCCGTCGGCGTGGCGGGTGGTCAGCAAGGCGAAGGGCGCGAGGAAGGAGAGCTTGCTCCAGAGCATCGCGGTCTCGTCCTCGCGCAGCGTGACGTCCAGCCCGGTGCGCCGCAGTTGCTCGGCGAACTCCGTCACGGGACCGGCGAGTTCCACGGCGGCGAACGGGCTGGTGTGCTCGATCCGGCCCGGCGCGGTACGGGTGGCCTCGACCCGGATCGTGCCGGCCACCACCTGCCCGGCCGGGTAGCGCCCGCGCAGCAGCGTCATGTGGTCCAGGCCGTTGAGCAGCGGCACCACGATGCCGGTGCCGAGCGTCTGCGGCGGCATCCGGTCGAGCGCGGCGGTCAGGGCCGTCTCCTTGACGGTCACGAAGGCGGCGTCGACCGGCGCACGGAGTTCGGTCGCGGCCTCGACCCGGGCGGTGAACTCGCCGAACTGGGTGCTGCGCACGTGCAGTCCGTCGCGGGCGAGGACGGCCGCGCTCTGCTCGCCGGCCAGGCAGATCACGCGGTGGCCGTCGCGCGCGAGCAGCCCGGCGATCAGGCCGCCGACGCCGCCGGGGCCGAGGACGGCGACGGTGAGGGGGGTGGTGGTCATGCGGACTCCTTCGTGGGGCGGGGTGGGGCGGGGTGGGGAGGGGTTGGTGACCGGTGCGTGAGCGGGGCGTTCGGGGCCGTCGCTACGGGGCTTCCCAGGAGAAGCGGCCCTCCAGGCCGTCCGGGCTGAGGAAGCCGGAGCCGACGCCGTAGCCGAAGTTGAGGAAGTACGGATCGCCGTCGTCGGGGGCGTCCGAGAGTGCGAAGAGGAACTGCCAGGGCGCGGGCACCCGGGCCCGGCCGTTCGGGAAGGACGGGAGGCCGCCGAGGTGGTCGCGCACGTGGTCGCCGTCCGGGACCGGGGCCTCGGGGCCCTCGTGGCGCAAGTACCGCTGGAAGGCGGCCCGTTGGTCCATCGAGCGGTCCAGCTCGGCCGACAGCGGCAGCAGGTCGAGGTGGAACTCGACCGGGACGGTCCGGTCGGCGTCGGGATCGTCGCGCCAGAGCGTGCGGCCCCGGGTGCCGGGCGGGCCGATCACGGCGAAGGACGGGATGCGGCCGCCCGGCTGGACGAGCAGCACGCCGTCGCCGTGCTCCGGATCCTGGCCGCCCATGATCAGCTCGTCCTCCTCCAGGAAGAGGTACGCCAGCCGCAACTCGTCGCCGGGGACGGGGAACTGGCCGATGAACACCAGGGGCTCGCCGGTGCCGGGGGCCAGCGGCCAGGTGGGTTCGGCCAGCCAGCAGGGCTCGCCGCCGAGCTTGGCGACCGGCTCGGTGATCGGCCGCTCGGCGGGGCGCGCGGAGAGCGCGAGGCGGGGGAGGAAGGCGGCGTCGTACGGGCCGGAGGCGGTGCCGGTGGGGCGCGGGGGCGACGGTCGGGGGTGGTTCATCGGGTGGCCTCGGTGGTGGCGATGGTGCGGTGGAGGGAGACGAAGTCGAAGTGGTAGGGCGCCTCGTGGCGGGCCTTGCGGCCGGGGGCCGGGCGGGGCGGGCGTCCGGTGCTCGCGTGGAGGTAGAGCCCCTGGTGGCGCAGCGTGCCGTGCTCCGGGTCCGGGACCGGCAGGCCCTCGGCGCGCAGGGCCTCGGCCAACTCCCGGGCCGGCCAGGCGAAGACGTCGATCCCGAGGTGGCCGACCGGGCAGGGGGGCCGGTCGTCGTACCGGTTCAGGCCCACCGAGACCCCCTCCAGGCCGCCGTCCTCGCCCCCGGACAGCGTGACGCCCACCCCGGGGAGTCCGAAGCCCAGGGCCCAGCTGGTGCCGCAGACGAAGGTCGGGCGCACCCCGTCCGGCAGCAGCTCGCCGTGCGGGGCCAGCAGCGCGCGTACGGCCTCCTCGGTGAGGCCGAAGCGCAGTTCGGGCAGCGGGGCCGGCAGGCGAACGCCTCGGCCGGGCAGCAGGTCGATGGTCACCCGATCATGATTCCTCCTCGGGCCCGCCGACGGGAGTCCGTGCTGCCGTGGCAGGCGTCACGGAGCGCGAGCCGCCGTAGGCTCGGTGCGGGGTGGCGCGGAGGCGGAACCGGAGGGGGAGCGGATGGCGGCGGATCAGGTACCTGCGGACGCCCGGCTCGTCGAGGCGGTGCGGGCCCGGGACGAGGACGCGGTGTGGGCGGCGCTCGGCGCGGGGGCGGACCCCGACGTGCGGGGCGGGGACGGGTTGCCGGTGCTGTGCGCGGCCGTGGCCGGGTTCGACCACGCGGTGGCCCACGCGCTGGTCACCATGGGCGCCGACCCCGACCTCCCGCTGCCGGACGGGACGACCCCGCTGCTGCGCGCCGTCGACCTGGGCTCGTACGCCGTCCTCGGAGCCGTCCTCGGCGAGGACCCCGCGCTGCGGCTGGGGCCGGCGGAGCGGGAGCGGCTGCTCGGGCTGGCCCGGTCCTGGTACGCGACGGGTGCGCAGGCCGAGCTGCGCCGCCGGACGGGCGCGGAGGGGCCGGGCGAGACCCTGCTGATCGAAGAGGGGTTCTGCCAGGTCGAGCAGGTCTCCCTCGGCGGGCTCACCGTCCGGGCCGGGCACGGGGCCGTGCTGACGACGCTGGAGTGGACCTTCCGGATCGCCACCCCGGTCGACGAGCTGGTGGCCCGGGCCGTGCGGCAGCCCGACGACCGCCACGTCGACGGGGCGGCGTGCCAGTACGTCCTCGCACAGCGCCCCGACAGGGCGACCTGGGAGGCGGTGATGGCGTACCGCCGGCACCCCGACCCGCGCCACCGCCGCTTCACGGCCTCCTTCCTGACGACCAACCGAATGGTGCCGCCCGCCCTGGTCCCCTCCTTCGAGGAGGAGAAGGAGGACGAGCTGCTCGCCGTCTGGGCGGCGGAGGAGACCGACGGCGAGGTGCTCGCGGAGGTCCTCCAGGCGCTGCTGATGCGCGACCACCCGGGGACGGAGGGCCTGGCGCTGCGCCACGCCGACCACCCGGACCGGGAGGTGCGCACCGTGGCGACGCACTGTCTGGGGGCGGGCGGTCAGCCCTTCTCGGCGGAGGTCACCGCCTGCCTGCTGCGGCTGGCGCGGGACGAGTGGCCGCCGGTCCGGGCCGGAGTGGCCTGGAGGCTTGAGAACCGTCCGCTGACGGAGGAGTTCAGGGCGGTGCTGCTCGCGCTCGCCGGGGACGAGGACGCCCGGGTGCGGCTCTCGGCCGGGTGCGCCCTGGCGGAGTCGGACGCGTCGGACGACCGGACGGGCGAGGTCGCCGACGCCCTGGCCGCGCTGTCGGACGAGGAGGACCAGCGGGCGCGGGTGGTCGGCGCGTACGGGCTCGTGGTGCGGGGCGACCGGCGGGCGGCGGAGGCGGTCGACCGGGTCGGGGCCCTCCCCTGGCACGAGTACCGCTACGACCACCGGGCGGAGGCGATCTGGGCCTGGCGGACGGGCGGCGGGGCCGAGGGGACGTAGGGGGTGTCTTGTGGCTCAGGCCGGGCCCGCGACGCCAGGGCACGCACCTCGCCGCGTTGTCGTCGGTCGCCAATGCGCTGCATGGACTCCCTCCTCCGCCTTGCGATGCACGCACCCTGACGCCGCGGGCTCATCCGACCTGAGCCACAAGACACCCCCTGGCACCACCTGCGGGGTTCGGTTTTCCGAACCCCGGATTGGGGTGCCAGCACAATCGACCCGGTCGTCCCGGATGTCCAGGATTGGGGGCATGAACGGGATCACGACAGCCGCCGACCGGGCGGCGCACGGCGAGGTGACGGGGGCGGCCCTCAGCGGTGAGGGGCTGCACCGCGAGTACGGGCGCGGCGCGGCCGCCGTCCGGGCGCTGCGAGGGGTGTCCGTGGCCTTCGCGCCGGGCACCTTCACGGCGGTGATGGGGCCCTCGGGCTCCGGCAAGACCACCCTGCTGCACTGCCTGGCCGGGATGGACCGCCCCACCCGGGGCACCGTCCGCTGGGGCGGTACGGAGGTGTCCGGCCTGCCCGAGCGGCGGCTCGCCGAGCTGCGGCGCACCAGGGTGGGGTTCGTCTTCCAGGCCTTCAACCTGATGCCCGCGATGACGGTCGCGCAGAACGTCGAACTGCCCGGGCGGCTGGCCGGGAACCCGCCGGAGCGGGCCCGGGTGCGGGAGGCGTTGGCCCGGGTCGGGCTGGCCGGGCGGGAGCGGGACCGGCCGGGCCGGCTCTCCGGCGGCCAGCAGCAGCGGGTGGCCATCGCCCGCGCCCTGGCCGCCCGGCCCGAGGTGCTGTTCGCCGACGAGCCCACCGGCGCGCTGGACCGGGCGACCGGGCGCGACGTCCTGGACCTGCTGCGCGCGGGCGTGGACGAGGACGGGCGGACGTGCGTGATGGTCACCCACGATCCGGTGGCCGCCGGCTACGCGGACCGGGTGCTGCTGCTGGCGGACGGCCTGCTGGTGGACGAACTGGACCGGCCGACGGCGGCGCAGGTCGGCGAGCGGCTCAGCAGGTTGGGCGGGTGAGGGCGATGCGTGGCGGTTCCGTGCCGACCCTGGCGGTCGGTCAGATCAGGCGCCGGCCGGCGGCCTTCGCCGGGCTCGCGGCGGCGCTGTTCCTGGCGGTGGCGGCGGTGACGCTGTTCGGTTCCCTGGTCGCCGCCCAGGTCACGGCGCCGGCCCCGGTGGCGCGGGCGGCGGTGGCCGGGCCCGGGCTGCTGGTGATCGCGGGGGCCTTCGGTGAGATCGCCGTCCTGGTCGCGCTGTTCGTGGTGGTGAACGCGCTCGGGTTCACCCTCCGTCAGCAGCACCGCGACCTCGCCCTGCTGCGCACGGTCGCGGCGACGCCCCGCCAGATCCGGCGGCTGGTGCGCCTCCAGGTCACGGCGACGGTGCTGGCGGCGGCCGTTCCGGGCGGTGCGGCGGGCCACTTCGCCGCCCGGGCCTTTCTCACCGCGCTGCAGCGGCGCGGGATGGCCGCACCGGGGCTGCGGATACCCGGGACACCGGTGCCGGTGCTGATCGCGCTCGCGGTGGCGCTGCTGGTCGGCCTGGCGGCCACCGCGCTGACGGTCCGGCGGATCACCCGGCCCGCCCCGGCGGCCGCGCTGACCGACAGCGCGGTCGGGCAACGGTGGACGGGCGTGGTGCGGCTGCTGATCGGCGGGGCGGTGCTGGTGGGCGGCGGTCTGCTGCTGCGGTTGGCCGGCACCCGACCGGCCGGGGAACTGGACAAGGCGGGGCAGGCGGCCCTGCTCGGCGCCCTGGTGCTGCTGGTCGCCGTCGCCCTGCTGGGGCCGGTGGTGGCCCGGCTGCCGATGGCGGTGCTCGGTGCCCCGGTCCGGGCGCTGCTGCCCCGGGTCGGCTGGCTGGCGGACGCCAACCTGCGCGGCTACGCCGTCCGGCTCTCCTCGGCGGTGGTCCCGGTCGCGCTGCTGGTCGGGCTCTCGGCCACCATGCTGATCATGACCGGCACGGCGGAGCGGGCCGCGCTGGCGACCGGGGCCACGACCAGCGTCACCAAGGCCAGCGACGTCTGGCTGCGGCAGGCGGAGCTCGGCCTGCTGGCCGGCTTCGCGGCGGTCTCCACGGTCAACACCCTGGTCGCGCTGACGGCCGACCGGCGGCGGGAGTTCGCACTGCTCCGGCTGGTCGGGGCGACGCGGCGGCAGCTGCTGCGGATGCTCCTCGTCGAGGCCGTCCTGACCACGGCGGTGGGCGTGCTGCTCGGTGCGGCGGTGGCGGCCGCGGCGACCGGGGCGTTCAGCCGGGCGGTCACCGGGTCGCTGCTGCCGGTGGTGCCGGGCGCCGCCTGCGGCTGGGTGGTGGCGGGCGCGGCGGTGCTGACGGTGCCGGGGATCGTCGGCACGGGGCTCTGGGCGATCGGCGGGCGCGCGGTGGAGGAGGTGGGCGGGGAGCGGGGGTGAGTGGGGGTGAGCGGGAGGATGGCGGCTGCGGGCGGCCTTGGACAGCTGAGGAGGGATGAGGGCGGATGAGGACTGCGGAGGTGAGAGGAGGTTCGGGGCGGCCTCGGGCCGTGAGGTGGCCTGCGGTGACGGAGGGTCCGGGCAGGCGGCGGACCTGGTGGTGGCTGAGGGATGCTGGGGGTCGGTTGATCGGTGAACGGTGGGGCACGTGGTGACTCGGTGGCGGCGCGGACTGTCGGTGCGGGGCGGTGAGGTGGCGTTCGCCCTCCTCGGACTGCCACTCGGAGTGCTGGGCGGCGTCTACGCGGTCGCCGTGCTCTACGCGGGGGCCCTGCTCTCGCTCACCGTCCTGGGGCTGCCGTTCGTCGCGGCCGCCCTGGTCGGGGCACGCGGGATCGGCGGGCTGCACCGGCGGCTGGTCGGGCGGCTGCTGGGCGAACGGGTGGCCGCGCCACCGGCGTCGGCACGCCCCTCGGGGCTGCTGGCCCGGGGGCGGGTCGTACTGACCGACCCGGTCGCCTGGCGGGCGCTGCTCTACCTGCTCCTCCGGCTGCCGCTCGGTGCGCTCGGCTTCCTGGCCGTGGTCGGACTGCCGCTCGGCTCGGTGTGGCTGGCGGGCTTTCCGCTCTGGGTACGGCTGTTGGAGCCGGGGCCGCGAGCGGTCGACTGGCTGGACGTCGCCGGGCCGCCGGTGGGGCTCGCGGTGCTGGCCGCCGTACCGGCCGTACTGCGGGCCCTGAGCCGGGCCAATCGCGCGCTGGCCCGGGCGCTGCTCGGGCCGGTGCGGTCGCAGCAGCGGGTGCGGGAGCTGGAGCTCGCCCGCGCCACCCTGCTCGCCGAGAACACGGACCGGCTGCGGCGGCTCGAACGCGACCTCCACGACGGCACCCAGGCGCAGTTGGTCGCGCTCGCCATCACCCTCTCGCTGGCGGACGACGCGCTCGGCGGGGCGGCGCCTGGCGGGGTAGTGGCCTTCGGCGGGGCGGCGGCGTCCGGGGTCCAGGCCGGTGCCAGCGCGGGGAGCGACACCGGGAGTGGTGCCGACCTGGGGCGGCTGCGCGCCCTGGTCGACCGGGCGCGTGGGCAGACCGATGACACCATCACCGGGCTGCGGCGGCTGACCCGGGGCATCCACCCGGTGGCGCTGGACGGTGGCCTGGCGGAGGCGCTGCCCGCACTGACCGCCACCTCGCCGGTGCCGGTGACGCTCCGGCTGGACCTGCGGGAGCGGCCGGCGGAGGTGATCGAGCGCGCGGTGTACTTCTGCGCGGCCGAACTGCTCACCAACGTGGCCAAGCACAGCGGCGCCCGGGCGGTCGACCTGACGGCGAGCGCGGTCGACGGCCGGGTCCGGCTGACGGTGCGCGACGACGGGCGCGGGGGCGCCGGGATCGGTACGGGGACGGGGCTGACGGGGTTGGCCGAGCGCCTGGCGGTGGTGGACGGGAGGCTGCGGGTGGACAGCCCGCCCGGTGGGCCGACGCTGGTCACGGCGGAACTGCCGAGCAGGCTGTGAGGCCGTTGGGCCGTGTCGCCCCGGACGGGCAGGGGGCCGGGCCGCTCAGGCCCCGGTCTCCGCGAGGTAGGCCAGGACGGCCTTGACCCGGCGGTTGTCGGCGTCCGTCGCGGGCAGGTCGAACTTGGTGAACACAGCCGCCACGTGCTTCTCCACCGCTCGCTCGGAGACCACCAGCCGTCCCGCGATCGAGCGGTTGGAGTGGCCCTGGGCCATCAGCTCCAGTACCTCGCGCTCGCGGGCGGTGAGCGAGTCCACCCGGTTGCGCCGCCCGCCGTGCATCAGCCCGTTGACGATCTCCGGGTCGAGCGCCGTGCCGCCCGCGGCGACCCGGTGCAGGGCGTCCACGAACTCGGCGGTGCGGGCCACCCGTTCCTTGAGCAGGTAGCCGATGCCCGCGGCGCCGCCGGCCAGCAGCCGGGCGGCCCAGGCGGTCTCCACGTGCTGGGAGAAGACCAGGATGCCGGTCCCGGGTGCGGTGGCCCGGATCTCGACCGCGGCCCGGATCCCCTCGTCGGTGTGGGTGGGCGGCATCCGGATGTCCACCACGGCCACGTCGGGCCGGTGCTCGGTGACGGCGGCGACCAGTTCGGGGGCCGTGCCGGCGGTGGCGACCACCGCGCACCCACGGGCGGTCAGGAGCTCGACCATCCCCTCGCGGAGGATCACCGAGTCCTCGGCGAGGACGACGCGGAGCTGCTTGTCGATCATGACGCCATTATCCGGACCGTCCGGGTGGGCGGTGGTGCCGGGTCCGGTTCGTCCTGGCGGTGTAGGTCTACAGCAAGGCTGGACAGTTTGGACTGATGAAATTACCGTGGAGCGGTGACCGAGAAGCGAACCGCCCCAGCCGTTCCGGAGGCACCGCCTGCCTCGGAGTCCCATGCCGACACGGCCGCGCTGGCCGCCCGGGAGCTCCGGGCCGTGTTCAGCAGGTTGCGCCGGACCCTCCAGGAGAAGGGACAGGGTTCCAGCGGGCTCACCCCCTCGCAGACCGCGGTGCTGAACCGCCTGATCACCGACGGGCCGGCCGCCGCGAGCGCGCTGGCCGCTGCGGAGCGGGTCCGGCCGCAGTCGATGGCCGCCACGCTGGCCGCGCTGGAGGCGCACGGGCTGGTCGCCCGCCGCCCCGACCCCGAGGACGGGCGCCGCCAGGTGGTGGACCTCAGCGCGACCGGGCTGGAGTGGATCGCGGACAGCCGCCGGGCCCGTGAGGAGTGGCTGGCCAGGGCCCTGGGGGAGGAGTTCAGCGAGGCCGAGCGCGCCACCGTGCTGGCGGCGCTGCCCCTGCTGGACCGGCTCAACCGGGCGAGTCGGCTGAGCCGACCGAGCCGGCTGAACCAGCGATGACCGGCCCGTCGACGCTGCTGGCGCGGCTGCGCTCCCGACGCCAGGGCGCGGACCGGGCAGCGGCCCAGTCCGTCCCCGCCTCGTCCGTCCCGGCCCCGCTGGCCCCGACCGGAGCCGACGGGCCGGCTGGGCCCGGGCCCGGGGACGGGTTCAACCGTCGGCTGCTCGCTCCGATGGTGCTGGGTTCGGTGCTCAACCCGATCAACTCCTCGATGATCGCGGTGGCCCTGGTGCCCGTCGGCACCGCCTTCGGTGCGCCGCCCGCCGAGACGGCCTGGCTGGTGAGCGGGCTCTACCTCGCCACTGCCGTCGGCCAGCCGGTGATCGGCCGGCTGGTGGACACCTACGGGCCGCGCCGGCTCTACCTGGCCGGGACGGCGCTGGTCGGCCTGGCGGGACTGGTCGGTGTGCTGGCGCCCACGCTCGGGCTGCTGGTTGTCGCCCGGGTGCTGCTCGGGATCGGCACCTCCGCCGCGTACCCGGCCGCGATGTACCTCACCCGCAGCGAGGCCGAGCGGACCGGGCGGACCGGGCGGACCAGCCCCACCGGGGTGCTGACGGTGCTCGCCGTCGCCAACCAGACCATCGCCGTGATCGGGCCGACGCTCGGCGGCCTGCTGATCGGGCTGGGCGGCTGGCGGACGATCTTCGCGGTCAACGTCCCGCTGTCGCTGGCCTGTCTGGTGCTCGGGTCCGCCCGGCTGCCCGTCGCCGGGCCGCGGCGGGACGGCCGGGACGGCGGGGGGCGGCTGGACCGGTCCGGGATCGCGCTGTTCGCCGTCCTCCTGCTGGCACTGATGCTGTTCGTGATGCGGCCCGGGTCGGAGCGCTGGTACCTGCCGGTGCTCGCGGTCCTGGCCGGTGTCGGATTCGTGCTCCGGGAGACCAGGGCCCGCAGCCCGTTCATCGACCTGCGGGCCCTGGCTGGCAACCGTCCGTTGGTCGCCACCTATCTGCGCCAGGTGCTCGGCTGCACGGCGGGTTACGCCTTCCTCTACGGCTACACCCAGTGGCTGGAGCAGGGGCGGGGCCTGAGCGCCGCCTCCGCCGGGCTGGTGCTGCTGCCGCTCTCGCTGACCGCCCTCGCGGTCTCCGGTGCGACCGGTCGCCGTGCGGCGGTGCGGGGCAAGCTGGTGGTCGGCGCGGCGGTCCAGATGGCGGCCTGCGCGGCGCTGTTGACGGCGGGGTCGGCGAGTCCGCCGGTGCTGCTGATCGCCGTCGGGGTGCTGGCGGGCATCCCGCAGGGGCTGATCGGCCTCGGCAACCAGACCGCGCTCTACCACCAGGCCGACCCGGCCGCCATCGCCTCCGCGGCCGGGCTGCTGCGGACCTTCATGTACCTCGGGGCGATGGCCGCCTCGGCCGCGAACGCGGCCTTCTTCCCGCACGGCGCCACCACGGCCGGACTGCACCACCTCGCGCTGTTCATGTTCGGCGGCGCGGCCCTGCTCTTCCTCCTCGTCCTCCCCGACCGCTCGCTCGGCCGACTCGGGAGTGCTTCCTGATCAAGGGACATGACGGACCGTCAGTCAGCGGTGCGGGCCCGTCCGACCCGGGGCCGGACGGGCCCGCACGGGGGCGTGCGGGTCAGCCCCGGTCGGGTCGGCCGGTGAGGACCGTGGTGAAGACCGGCTCGCCGTGCTGGTGTCCGGTCACCGTGGTGGTGACGGTGTCCGGCTCCTCGCCGGGGGTGTGCCGGGCGGTGACGGTGGTGGGCGCGTCGTGTTCGGCGTAGCGGTGGAAGGCGGTGGCCGCGGCGGTCGGGGCGATGGTGGCCGGGGCGCCGAGGGCGTTGGCGGCCTGGCGGGCGGCCTCCAGCAGCACCATGCCGGGGATGTGGTCGCCGGCGTGGTCGAAGAGGATCGGGTGCCGGAGGTCGGGGGTGAGGAGCCAGGTGCCGGGGGTGTCGGTCGGGGTCAGCACGACGTCGCAGGGCCGGACCCGCCCGACCAGGGCGGGCGGCAGGGGGCGGGCGGTCCCTGCCTCGGCTGCCTCCGGTATCGGGCTGCCTACGGGGCGGGCGCCGCGCAGCCGGCGGTAGGTGGAGTCCGGCACGGTGGTGAAGCGGGCCTCGCCGGTCGCGGCCAGGTGGGGGCCGCGGCGGACGGTCGCGGTGAAGGTGAAGTCGACCGTGCTGCGGGTGCGCCGAGGGCGGGGGAGGAGTCTGGCCTCGATGGTGAGGTCGGTGGGTGTCGCCCCGATGGACAGCCGGCGGGCGCGGGCGGTGTAGTCGAGGTTCCACATCATGAACCTGTGGTCGAGCGGGACACCGTACCGGGTGTGGGCGAGGTAGAGCCCGGCTTGGCGAACCGTTTCGGCGGCGAGCATCGGGTCGTACCCGGTCCCGTCCGGGGTGCTGAAGAAGGTGTGCGCCCGCGGCCACTGGGCGGTGACGGTGAACGCGGTGTCGCCGAGCGGCTCGCTGCCGGTGATGAAGACCTCGGCGTGGCAGGCCCGGTGGACGTACTCCTTGGCGACGGTGCTGGTCAGTCGGGGAGCCGGAGCGGCCGGACGGATCGGCGCGGGGGGTGTGCCGAGGGGCCCGGTGGCCGGGGCGAGGGCCGGGGTCGGGGCCGGGGCGAGTGTGGGGGCGAAGTAGGCGAGCAGGGACATGGGGGAGCGCTCCAAGGGGCCGGGGTGGGCGGGACCGGCTGCTCAGGGCGCGTGGGGGTACGCACCTGCCGGTCCGCTCGTCGGGGAGCCGGGGCCGGGGGCGCGTCGGCGGCCGAGCGCAGCCGTGTCAACGCCGGGGTTGCCCGTCCGCGCCCGACCGATCACCTCGACGGTCAGCACACGGCCGTTCACCTGCGGTGATGCGGACGATCCGGGTTGACGAGCCCATCATCACAAGCGCCGGGAGCAGGGGCGTCACCGGCTCGGGCGGCCCGGTCGTAGCAGCGGAACGGGGCCGGTGCCGGGCCTTCCCGGGTGGTCGTCAAACGGCCGACCGGGAGGCGCAGTTGCCACGCCGTACCACCCGCCCGATGCCGGTTCCCGCGCGCTCGGCCGCCGGATAGACTTCGGCACTTCCCGCCCCACCTCACCCCACCCCCCACCTCACGGCCCGGTGCCACCGGGACGATCGACGGGTCCGCCCGCTCGTGGGGTGACCACCTCGACAGCTCGGCGCGAGCGCGTACGGCCGATCCCGTACGGCCGGTGCCGGGTGAGACCGGCGTCGCGGATCGCGCGCCACCCGGAGAGCAGAGAGCAGGTCTTTCGTGAACCATCCTCCGACCACGTCGCCCGGCGGACTGCTGGTCATCGGCAGTGCCGCCCCGGCCGACGTTCCCGGAGCGGGGCTGTGCACGGTCGGTTACGACGGAACCGGCGCCATGAGTCCCGTCCGCACACTCCCGCTGGACCACCCCTCCTACGCGGCGGTCGACCCGACGCGCGCGGTCGTCCACGCCGTCCTGGAACAGGCGGTCGGACGGATCGTCTCGGTGCGCGTGGCGAGTGGTGCCGAGCCCGGTGCCGTGGTCGCCGACGCCGTCAGCGGCGGTGCGGGCCCCTGCCACCTCGCGGTCCACCCCAGCGGGTCGCACGTCTTCGCGGCCCACTACGGCGACGGCGTCCTCTCGGTCGTCGCCACCGGCGCCGACGGCGCGGTCGCCACCGCCGAGCCGGTGCAGACCGTCCGGCACCCGGGCCGGGAGGCCTCCGGGGACCGGCTCACCTCCCCGCACGCCCACATGGCGGCCCCCTCGCCGGACGGGCGATTCCTGCTGTGCACCGATCTCGGCACCGACCGGGTGTACGTCTACGCCTTCGATCCGGCCGACGGCCCGCTCAGCGCCCACCGGACGGTGCAACTGCCGTCGGGCCGCGGCCCCCGGCACCTGGTGTTCCACCCGTCGGCCCGGTACGCCTACGTCCTGAACGAACTCTCCTCCACCCTCACCGTCTGCACCTGGGACGCGCTCTCCGGCCGCCTCGACCCGGTCGCCGAGGTCGAGACCCGACGGGATCCGGGTGCGCCGAACGCCAACTCCGCCGCCGCGGTCCGCGTGTCGGACGACGGCCGTTTCCTCTACACGACCAACCGTGGCGACGACGCGATCTCGGTGTACACCGTGCACGACGACGGCGCGTCCGTGGAGCTGCTCACCACCGTTCCCTGCGGCGGGACTTGGCCGCGCGACATCGCGCTCACGCCGGACGGCCGACTGCTGTTCTGCGCCAATCAGCGCTCGGACACGGTCACGGTCTTCCACCGCGACCCGTCGACCGGCCTCCTGAGCCCGGCCGGGGAGCCGCTGGCGGTCAGTGAGCCCACGTCCGTCCTGCCGATCGCCCGCTGACCTCGGGCCCCGAGGTGCCCGGCGGGTGAGCCGTCGGGCACCGACGGGCCCGTGGACGTTCTCAAGCGGTCCCTCATGCGGTCTCTGAGGTGAGCGCTCCCGACGTCTTGACACCGTCCGCCCCGTCGGCCCAGGATCGTCCTGTGAACCTGTCAGACAGCCAGACAGCCGGATCGGTCCCCCGACGCGTGAGCGCGATGGAAGCGGTGTTCGGCCACCTGCGCGGCGCCATCGAGCGCGGCGAGTACGCCGTGGGGGACAAGCTCCCCTCCGAAGCGGAGCTGTGCCGCACGCTGGAGGTCAGCCGGCCCGTGCTGCGGGAGGCGCTCCGGGCGCTCCAGACCATGGGCCTGACCGTCTCGAAGACCGGCAAGGGCACCTTCGTCGTGGCGAACACGGTCGACGACCCGACCTTCGGCGACTACGCGGCCAGCGACCTGCTGGAGGTGCGTCGGCACGTCGAGATCCCGGTCGCCGGGTACGCGGCGCTGCGCCGGACCCCGGAGGACCTGGACCAGCTGGCCCACCTGCTCGACCGGATGGACCGGGAGACCGACACCACCGCGTGGGTCGCGCTGGACACGGTCTTCCACCTGGCGGTGGCCGAGGCCTCCCGCAACCCGGTCTTCCGCCGGGTCATCGAGGAGATCCGCGACGCACTGGCGCGTCAGTCGGCCTTCCTCAACGAGCTGGGCGATCGCCGCGAGCAGTCCAACTGCGAGCACCGGGCGATCGTCGAGGCGCTGGTCGACGGTTCCGAGCCCGACGCGGTCGCGGCGATGTCGCACCACCTCCACCGCGTCGAGGCGACCCTCACCCACATCGTGCACCCAGGACGCACGGAGACCCCCACGGAAGGCAGAGCCGAGGCGTGAGCGAGCAGTTCCTCGACGACGAGAAGCGCCGCACGACCCCCACCACCTCCACTATCCCGACTGCCCCCACAAGCCCTGAGAGCCCCACGAACCTCACCGCCCCCACCACCTCCACGACCCGTCACGTCGACGCCGGTGACGCCGGTTACAGCAAGTCCTTGAAGCCCCGGCACGTCAACATGATCGCCATCGGCGGCGCCATCGGCACCGGCCTGTTCCTCGGCGCGGGCGGTCGGCTCGCCGACGCCGGGCCCTCCCTGTTCGTCGCCTACGCCGTCTGCGGCGCCTTCGCCTTCCTGGTCGTGCGCGCGCTCGGCGAACTCGTCCTGTACCGCCCGTCCTCCGGCGCCTTCGTGTCGTACGCCCGGGAGTTCCTGGGGGAGAAGGGCGCGTACACCGCAGGCTGGATGTACTTCCTCAACTGGGCGACCACGGGTATCGCCGACATCACCGCCGTCGCCACCTACACCCACTACTGGCACCTGTTCTCCGACATCCCGCAGTGGGTGATCGCGCTGGTGGCCCTGGCCGCGGTGCTGACGGTGAACCTCATCTCGGTGCGGATCTTCGGTGAACTGGAGTTCTGGTTCGCCATCGTCAAGGTCGGCGCGCTGCTGGTCTTCATGGGCATCGCGATCTTCCTGCTGGTCACCCGGCACCCGGTCGACGGCGCCGTCCCCGGCCCGTCCCTGATCACCGACAACGGCGGGATCTTCCCCAACGGCCTGATGCCGATGCTGCTGATCATCCAAGGAGTCGTCTTCGCCTACGCCTCGGTGGAACTCGTCGGCGTCACGGCAGGGGAGACCGAGAATCCCGAGAAGATCATGCCGAAGGCGATCAACTCGATCATGTGGCGGGTGGGCCTGTTCTACGTCGGCTCGGTCGTCCTGCTGTCGATGCTGCTGCCCTGGAACAGGTACAGCTCCGGCCAGAGCCCGTTCGTGACCGTGCTGTCCCACATCGGCGTCCCGGCGGCCGGCAGCGTGATGAACCTGGTCGTCCTCACCGCGGCCATGTCCTCGCTCAACTCCGGCCTCTACTCCACCGGCCGCATCCTGCGCTCCATGGCCGTGAGCGGCTCGGCCCCCCGGTTCACCGCCCGGATGAGCCGCACCCAGGTGCCGTACGGCGGCATCCTGCTGACCAGCGGCATGTGCGTGCTCGGCGTCGGCCTCAACTTCGTGGTCCCCGCCGACGCGTTCGAGATCGTGCTGAACTTCGCGGCGATCGGCATCCTCGCCACCTGGGGCATGATCATGGTCTGCCACCTCCTCTTCTGGCGGAAGACCCGGGCCGGCGAACTGACCCGGCCCGGCTACCGCCTCCCCGGCTCGCCGTGGACCGAGCTCGTGACGCTGGCCTTCCTCGTCTCCGTCCTGGTCCTGATGTACGCCGACGGCGGCGCCGGGCGCACCACCGTGCTGTGCCTGCCGCTGATCGCCGGGGCGCTGGTTGCGGGCTGGTACGCGATCCGCGGCCGGATCGCCCGTGTCGCCGCCGGGGCCGGCGACTGAACCCGCCGGCGGCCCGAGGGATCCCACACGCCGGGCTCCCGCAGGCCGCCGGCACAACCACCACCGATCGAGGCACGTCTCATGTTCAACAGTCCCCTCGCGGACGCCCCCGCGATCCGCGAGCCCCGCCACGAGCCCGTCGCCCACGTGATCCGTGGCGAAGTGGTCGAGGGCGTCCACTACGGTTCCGTCGTCGTCCTCGGTGAGGACGGCGGCGGCAACGGCGAGGTCCGGTTCCGGCTCGGCGACGTCGAGGCCGCCTGCTACCCGCGATCGGCCCTCAAGCCGCTCCAGGCCGTCGCCATGGTCCGGGCGGGCCTGCCGCTCGACGGCGAACTGCTCTCCCTCGCGATGGGCAGCCACTCCGGCGAGGAGCGCCACCTCGCCGGTGCCCGGCGGATCCTGGAGCTCGCCGGCCTCTCCGAGGACGACCTGCGCAACGTCCCGGACCTGCCGTACGACCCGGCGGTCCGCGACACCTGGATCCGGGAGGGCCGCCCGGCCTCCCGGCTCGCCCAGAACTGTTCGGGCAAGCACGCCGCGATGCTCTACCTCTGCAGGCTCAACGGCTGGTCGTCGGCCGACTACGACGACCCCGGCCACCCGCTCCAGCGGCTGATCGCCGGGGTCGTCGAGGAGTTCACCGGCCAACGCATCGCGCGGGTCAGCGTCGACGGCTGCGGCACCCCGCTGTTCGCCGTCTCGCTGCACGGCCTCGCCCGCGCCGCCGCCCGCATCGCCACCGGCGCGCCGGGGACCCCCGAGTCCCGGGTGGCGGACGCGCTGCGCGGGCACCCGGAGATGGCCTCCGGCGCGGGCCGGGACACGGCCGCGCTGATGCGCGCCGTGCCCGGACTGCTGGCCAAGGACGGCTTCGAGGGTGTGCAGATCGCCGCGCTGCCGGACGGCCGCGCCGTGGCCGTGAAGATCGCCGACGGGGCGAACCGGGCGCGCGTCCCGGTGGCGGCGGCCGCGCTGGCCCTGGCGGGGGTCGAGCCGCGGCTGCTCACCGCGTTCGCGGGGGCGCCGACGACCGGTGGCGGCAGGCTCGTCGGCGGCGTCCGGCCGGTGGCGGCGCTCGACCCGTCGGCGCTGCCCGCCCCCGTCTGACCCGATCCACCGTTCCACGAAGGAAGAGGACCGCACACCCATGACCGCCGCCATACCCACGATCGCCGCGACCCCCATGACCGCCGCCACCCGCAGCGAACACGACCTGCTCGGAGACCGCGACGTCCCCGCCGACGCCTACTGGGGCGTCCACACGCTGCGCGCCACCGAGAACTTCCCGATCACGGGCACGCCCATCTCCACCTACCCGCACCTGATCGACGCCCTCGCCGCCGTCAAGGAGGCCGCCGCCCTCGCCAACGAGGAACTCGGCCTGCTGGAGCCCGCGAAGGCCGCCGCGATCGTCGCCGCCTGCCGCGAGATCCGGGGCGGCGGGCTGTACGAGCAGTTCGTCGTGGACGTCATCCAGGGCGGCGCCGGGACCTCGACCAACATGAACGCCAACGAGGTCATCGCCAACCGGGCGCTGGAACTGCTGGGGCACGCCAAGGGCGAGTACCGGCACCTGCACCCCAACGAGCACGTCAACCTGGGCCAGTCCACCAACGACGTCTACCCGACAGCCGTCCGGATCGCGACCGTCTTCGCCGTGCGCGGCCTGCTCGACGCGATGGCCGTGCTCCAGGACGCCTTCGCCCGCAAGGCCGTCGAGTTCCGCGACGTGCTGAAGATGGGCCGCACCCAGTTGCAGGACGCCGTGCCGATGACGCTCGGGCAGGAGTTCTCGACGTTCGCGGTGATGCTCGACGAGGACCGCAGCCGGCTCGGGGAGGCCGTCGAGCTGATCCTGGAGATCAACCTCGGTGCCACCGCGATCGGCACCGGCCTCAACGCCCCCGCCGGGTACGCCGAGTCCGCGCGCCGCCACCTCGCCGACCTCACCGGGCTGCCCCTCGTTACGGCGGCCAACCTGGTCGAGGCCACCCAGGACTGCGGGGCGTTCGTCCAGATGTCCGGGGTGCTCAAGCGCGTCGCCGTCAAGCTCTCGAAGAGCTGCAACGACCTGCGCCTGCTGTCCTCGGGGCCGCGCGCGGGCCTCGGCGAGATCAACCTGCCGCCGGTGCAGGCCGGTTCGAGCATCATGCCGGGCAAGGTGAACCCGGTGATCCCCGAGGTCGTCAACCAGGTCGCCTTCGAGGTGATCGGCAACGACGTCGCCGTCACGATGGCCGCCGAGGCCGGGCAGCTCCAGCTCAACGCCTTCGAGCCGATCATCCTGCACTCGCTCTCGGAGTCGATCACCCATCTGCGGGCCGCCTGCCTCACCCTCGCCGAGCGGTGCGTCGTCGGCATCACCGCCAACACCGAGGTGCTGCGCGCGACGGTCGAGAACTCCATCGGCCTGGTGACCGCCCTCAACCCGCACATCGGGTACACGGCCGCCACCGACATCGCCAAGGAGGCGCTGGCCAGCGGCCGGGGCGTGGCCGAACTCGTCCTGGAGAAGGGGCTGCTCCCGGCCGAGCGGCTCGCCGCCCTGCTGCGGCCCGAGGTGATCGCGGGCACCGGCGCGCCGGTGGCCTGACGCGGAGCACGGATAACGAAGCGCGGAGCACGGAGCACGGCGAACGCGTCGAACGACGCGTCGCCGCACCGGAGTTCCGGTGCGGCGACGCGTGTTCCGCGGGACGGGGCCAGGGTCAGGCCGGACCGGCCAGCGCGGGGATCAGCCGCACGTCCTCCGGGGCCCGGGCGTTGTGGCGCTCGGTCCAGGTGGTCAGCGCGGACTGGCAGGCGTGGTCGAGGTGCCGGAGCCCGGAGAGGTCCAGCTCCACGACGCGGTCGGCGGGCAGCGCCTCCAGGGCGTCCAGGAGCTTGGGCAGCCGGAGGAAGGTGGCGTTGCCGGTCAGCCGGACCCGGAGCAGGCCGCCGGGCCGCTCCTCGGTGTCGACGTGCAGCCGGGAGGTCTCCCAGGCCGACTTGACGACCGACAGGCCCAGGCCGATCAGCACGCCCTCGAACATGTTGACCGTGACGATGGCCACGGCGGTGGCCGCGAGGACGAGCGCCTCCGCCCGGTGCTCGCGCCACAGCGGCCCGAACTGCTTGAACGGCAGCAGCTTGAACCCGGCGTGCACCAGCACCCCGGCCAGCGCGGCGACGGGGATGACGCCGAGGGCCGCGGGGAGCAGCGCGGCGAAGAGCAGCAGCCACACGCCGTGCAGCACGCGGGACGCCTTGGTCCGGGCACCGGCCTGGACGTTGGCGGCGCTGCGGACGATGACCGCGGTCATCGGCAGGGCGCCGAGGGCGCCGCAGAGCGCGTTGCCCGCGCCCTGCGCCATCAGCTCCTTGTCGTAGTCGGTGCGCGGTCCGTCGTGCAGCCGGTCGACGGCCGCCGCGCTGAACAGGCTCTCGGCCGAGGCGACGAGGGTGAAGGCCACGACCGTCACGACGAGCGCCGGGGTGAGCTGCTCGAACACCCCGCTGCCTGGTGGCTGGACGGCGTCCAGGAGGCCCTGGACCTCGACCTTCTTCACCGGGCGGTCGAGCAGCCAGACGGTGCCGGTGGCGAGCAGCACGGCCACCAGTGCGCCGGGGACGACCCGCACCCGGGCGGGCAGCCGCTGCCACAACAGGATCACCGCGATGGTGCCGGCGCCGATCACGAAGGAGTAGCCGGCGGCGGGCGAGGAGACGAGCCGGGCGAGCAGGCCGGGAAGGCCCAGGAGCTTGTCGACCCCGCTCGCGGGCGCCGGCCGGTCGGCCATCGCGTAGAGCTGGCCGGCGATGATGACCAGGCCGATGCCGGCCAGCATGCCCTCCACCACGGCGACGGAGATCGCGCGGAACCACCGGCCCCAGCGCAGCGCGCCCAGCAGCAGCTGGAGCAGGCCGGTGGCGGCGACCACGAGGCCGAGGGCCGGCAGGCCGAACCGTTGCACGGTCTCGGCGACCAGCACGGTCAGTCCGGCGGCCGGGCCGCTGACCTGGAGGCTGCTGCCGGGGAGCATGCCGGTGACCAGGCCGCCGACGATGCCGGTGATCAGGCCGAGTTCGGCGGGCACGCCCGAGGCGACGGCGACGCCGACGCACAGCGGGAGGGCGACCAGGAAGACGACGAGCGAGGCGGTCAGGTCGTATTTGAGCGTGGGAAAGCGCATGGGAGCCCTCATCGGTGGGAGTCCGGGGGTGGTCGGCCGCGGCGTGGTCGGCTGTGGTGTGGCCGGCCGCGGGGCGGCCGGCGATGGCGTGGTGGGCGGCGGTGGGGCGGGCCGCCGGGTCACAGCGGCAGGAAGACGTCGCTGCCGGGGCGGTGGCTGAGCACCGCGCCGGTGTGGACCTCGTAGAACCAGCCGTGCAGGCCCAGCCGGCCCTGGTCGGCCCGGCGGGCGACGCTCGGGTGGGTGCGCAGCCTCGCCAGCTGGTCCAGCACGTGCCGCTGCACCGGGGCGGCCAGGTCGTGGCTGGGCTCCCCGGCGGGTGTCAGTTCGGTGCCGTCGGCCAGCCAGTCGCGTACGGCGGGCACCCCGGTGAGGTCCTCGCCCCGGACGACGGCGCCCACGGCGCCGCAGTGGGAGTGGCCGCAGACCACGATGTCGGCGACCCCCAGGACCTCGACCGCGTACTCGATGGTCGCGGCCTCGGCCGAGGGGGCGGACGGGCGGTGCGGCGGGACGATGTTGCCGGCGGTCCGCAGCTCGAAGAGGTCCCCGGGCCGGGCGCCGGTGACGGCGGAGGGGATGATGCGGGAGTCGGAGCAGGTGATGAACAGCGCCTGCGGGCTCTGGCCCGCCGCCAGCCGCCCGAAGGCGTCGGCCTCCTGCGCGGCGCGGCGGCGGAAGGTGCGGGCGTGGTCGATGAATCCTTGCATGTCGTGCCTCGGGCCCTTCGGAAGTCCTGTGGGAACGGTGACTTCGGGACCGTGCCGCTCGCTCGGTACGGGGGCAGCGCGGAGCGCGGCGGCGCGGGCAGGCGGAAGCACTGCCGCGGGCCGTCGTGGACTGCCGGGACGTGGGGCGGTGGGTCACCCGTGGGGAGTGTCGCCACCGTCGTCGAGCGTGCGTGCGCGGTCGGGACCGATCAGCAGCGGAACACGGGCGGGCCGGCGGCTGTGGGCGTTCGGGGCCCCCCGGGCGGGGGGGCGGCGCCGCGGGCCCCCCCGGGGACGGCCCGGGGGCACCCCTCGGCGGCGAGGGCCGGGTGCAACTCCCGCTGGCACGAGGGGACTTCGACGCTCCGCGGACGCGTCCAGCCGAGTCCCGGCGGGCACTTGGGGGCCACCGCCTCCTCGGCGAGCTTCGCCTCCGCGACCATCCGGGGGCAGCGTTCCTCGCGGGTGAGGGCGGATGCGGACTGGGACAGCACCACCAGCCCGAGCACGGCCACGAGGGCCACGGCGGCGGCGCCGATCACCCTCCTGGCCAAGGACATTGCCGTTCCTTTCCCTGCCTGTGGGATGTGTCGAGCCGTCATGAATTCTGACGGCCACGGGCGGGGGCGAGTTCCGGTTTTGTCGTGAACAGTCCGTGAATCAGTTCGGCCGACCGGTGATGGTCCATGAACTGACGGGGTGGAATGCGGGCAGGCGGTGAACCGTTCGGGGCGGGAGTGTCGGCTTGCTCCGTTCCGGAGGCGATCCGACCGCCCGGTCGCCCGGTCGCCGTCGGCGTCACGCCGGCCGGGGGTGCTGCAGCCCGTGCAGGAGCAGGTCGATCAGGCGCCGTGGGTCGTACTGCGGGCCGCTGCCTCCGATGCACAGGTTGCCGATGCCGCGCATCAGCTCGAAGGGCCGGGTGCCCGCCTTGATCTCACCGGCCTCGACCGCGGCGTCGAGCAGCTGCGCGCAGACCGGCAGCAGGCGGTCGAGGAAGAGGCCGTGCAGGGCGGCGAAGCCGGTGCTGTCCGACTGCATCGCGTCGGCCAGCCCGTGTTTGGTGACCAGGAAGTCGACGAAGAGGTCGATCCACCGGCGGAGCGCGTCGAACGGGGAGTCGGCGGCTGCCAGCAGTCGCGGGCCGGCCTGTGCGCACTCCTCGATCTGGTGGCGGTAGACGGCCGTGATGAGATCGGCCCGGGTCGGGAAGTGCCGGTAGATCGTTCCCGTTCCGACGCCGGCCTCGGCCGCGATCCGGCGGATCGGTGCGTCGACGCCCGAGGTCACGAACACCTCGGCCGCGGCCGCGAGCAGCGCCTGCTGATTGCGCATCGCGTCGGCCCGCTTGCTCCGGGCCGACGTCCTTCCCGTGGGGTCCTCGCCGGGCACGACTCTTCCTCCAGCATCCATTGACAAAGCGGAACCATGTTCCGGATAGTAAGTGGGACAGCGTTCCGCTTCAGCTTAGCCGAAGCGGGACGCCCCTGAACCCCTGCCTGCTTGCCTGCCGCCGCCCGGCCTGGGCCGACCGCGGCGACACCCATCGCAGGGCGACGCCCATCGCAGAAGGAGCACTGCTCAGCATGAGCGCAACCACCCGCACCGCACCCGTCCCGGTCCTGTCGTACAGCCCGGTGGTCCTGTCCGTGCCCGGGCGGCCGGTGGACCTCCAGGTGCGCGTCTCCGCGCCCGGGACCGGAAGCGGCCTGCCCGTCATCCTGCTCTCCCACGGCCACGGCCCCTCGCACCACCTGTCCTCGCTGCACGGCTACGCGCCGCTCGCCAACGCCTGGGCGGAGCAGGGCTTCGTCGTCATCCAGCCCACCCACCTCACCTCCCGGACGCTGAGCCACCTGGTCGCCGACGCCCCCGGCGCACCGGACTTCTGGCGCTCCCGCGCCGAGGACATGACCCACGTCCTCGACCGGCTCGACCAGATCGAGCGCACCGTGCCGCAGCTCGCGGGACGGATCGACCGCACCAAGGTCGCCCTCGCCGGGCACTCGCTCGGCGGCTTCACGGCCGCTCTCCTGCTGGGCGCCGGACTCAACGACCCCGCCACCGGGAACGTGGTGCAGCTGGCCGAACCGCGGATCAAGGCGGGCGTCCTGCTCGCCGCGCCCGGCAGGGGCGGCGAGGTCTTCAACGGGCCCATGGCCGAGCAGTGGCCCGTCATCGGAGCCGTCGACTTCTCCACCATGACCGCTCCCGCGCTGGTCGTCGCGGGCGACAAGGACGACTCGCGGCACTTCACCGACATGGGACCGGACTGGCACGCCGACCCCTACACCCTCGCCCCCGGCCCCAAGGACCTGCTCACCCTGTTCGACGCGGGGCACGGGCTCGGCGGGATCGCCGGGTACGACGCCGCCGAGACCACCGACGAGAACCCCGGGCGGGTCGTTGCCCTCGGACGGCTCACCGCCGCCTACCTCCGCAGCCGGCTCACGCCGGGTGACGGGGCCTGGCAGGCCGCGTGCGAGGCGCTGGCAACCGGCCCCGACCCGGTCGGCCGGGTCGAGGTCAAGTAGGCGCAGGGCCGGTGCCGCTGGGCCGGGGCCGCAGGGCTCACGGGGGAGCCCGGCCCGGTGCCCGCCCGGCGCCGGGCGGGCACCTTCCGGCGGGGGGCGGTCAGGCCGCCGCGTCGAGGTCGGAGGCGAGCAGGTCGGCGAGTGCCCGGAGGGCGTCCTCGGCCCCGTCGCCGGAGGCGGTGAGCTCCAGGACATCGCCGGAGCGGGCGGCCAGGGCGAGCACCGAGAGCAGGCTGCGGGCGTCGACGGGGGTCTGGCCCGGGCGTCCGACGGTGACCTTGACCGGCTGCCGGGCGGTGGCGGCCTGGACGAACAGTGACGCCGGGCGGGCGTGCAGGCCGCTGCTGGAGCCGACGGTGACCTGGGTCGAGTGCATGGGAGTCCTTGGGGAGAGGGGGAGAAGGAGGGGACGACGGTCGGCCCGGGTGGGATCCGGGCCCGGTGGTGCCCGGCCCCCCGCGGTACGGGGGCGGTCGCGGGGGCCGGGCGGTCTTTGGTTTCACGCCCGTTGGCGTGTTGTTTTGGTTGGTTCTACGCCCGGTTGCGAGCAGATGTCAACACATTCGGGCGTACGTCACGGACCGAAGGGGAGGCGACGAGAGGCGACGAGAGACGGCGGGAGGCGGAGCAGCCCCTTGCATTTCCGTCCGAAGCGCGTATGGTCGGGCTTCACCAGGCGTAAACGGACATGAAACGGACTCAATCCCACATGTACGCACCCGAGCGGCAGCAACAGATCCTCCACCTCGCCCAGGAGCGGGGCCGGGTGGACGTGCCGACCTTGGCCGAGGACTTCGGTGTCACCCAGGAGACCATCCGGCGTGACCTGAGCGCCCTGGACAAGGCCGGCCTGCTGCACCGGGTGCACGGCGGCGCCCTGCCCGTCGGCGCCCTGCACCTGGAACCCGGCCTGGCCGAACGGGACTCCACGGCCGCCGCCGAGAAGGAGCGCATCGCCAGGGCGGCGCTGGCCCTGCTGCCCACCGAGGGCAGCGTGATCCTGGACGCCGGGACGACCGTCTCCCGGCTGGCCGGACTGCTGCCCCTGGACTGCGCCCTCACCGTCGTCACCAACGCCCTCCCGGTCGCGGCCCGGCTGGCCGACCACCCTTCGCTCGCCCTGCACCTCGTCGGCGGGCGGCTGCGCCACCGCACCCAGGCCGCCGTCGACGCCTGGGCGCTGCGCGACCTGGCCGACGTCCACGCGGACGTCGCGGTGGTCGCCACCAACGGCTTCACCCCGGACGGCGTACTGTCGACGCCCGACCTCGCCGAGGCCGCCGTCAAGCGGGCCATGCTCGCCGGTGCGCGACGCGTCGTCCTGGTGGCCGACTCCTCCAAGTACGGCGCCCGCCACTTCGCCCGGTTCGGCTCGCTGGAGCAGGTCGACGTGCTGGTCACGGACACCGGACTGACCGACGAGCAGACCGCCCAGATCGAGAACCACGGACCGGAAGTCATCCGCGCATGATCGTCACCATCACCCCCAACCCCAGTCTCGACCGCACCTACGAGCTGGGAACGCTCGCCGTGGGCGAGGTCAACCGGGCCGGGCAGGACCGGCTCGACCCCGGCGGCAAGGGCGTCAACGTCTCCCGTGCGCTCACCGCCGCGGGCCACCGGACGACGGCGGTCCTGCCGCTCGGCGGCCCGTCCGGCGGACTGCTCCGCGACCTGCTGCGCCGCCAGGGCATCGACGTCGCGGCGGTCACCATCGTGGGCGACACCCGGATCAACGTCTCGATCGCCGAGGACGGCGGTGGCCTCACGAAGATCAACGCGGTCGGCCCCGAGCTCAGCACCGCCGAGTCGGCCGCACTGCTGGCCCTCGTCCGCGACACCCAGCAGGCCGGCCGGGGCACCGGCGACGGCGTCGACTGGCTGGCCTGCTGCGGCAGTCTGCCGCGCGGCCTCCGGCCCGGGTGGTACGCGGACCTGGTCGCGCAGGTGCACTCGGGCGGCGCCCGGATCGCCCTGGACACCTCAGGCCCCGCACTGCTCGCCGCGCTCCCGGCCCGCCCCGACGTGGTCAAGCCGAACCGCGAGGAACTCGCCGAGGCCGTGGGCCGCCCGGTCGCCACCGTCGGCGACGCCGTGGCGGCAGCAGGGCAACTGCGCGAGCGCGGCGCCCAGCAGGTCCTCGCCAGCCTCGGTGCGGACGGGATGCTGCTGATCGCCGAGGAGGGCAGCTGGTACGGCAGCGCGCCGGTCGCCGCCGTCCGCAGCGACGTGGGAGCGGGCGACGCCTCGCTCGCGGGCTTCCTCGGAGCCGGCGGCACCGGCCCCGAGGCACTGGCGGCGGCCCTGGCGCACGGCGCCGCCGCCGTACAACTGCCGGGGAGCGTCATGCCGACCCCGGCCGATCTGGACCCGGCCGCCGTGGTCGTGACGGCGGACCTCCCGCTCGAACGGCCGCTCCGCGGCTGAGCACCGCCTCCTGCCGGAGGCACCCCGCCGGACCGTGTGGGACGGGCACGGCGGACATTCCCGGGGGCAAGGGAACACTGTCAGGCACCAGTCGAAGGACCGACACGATGAGCGACACCAGCGGACTGATCACACCCGCACTCGTTGACCTCCACCTCGCCCCCGCGGACAAGAGCGAGGCGCTGCGCTCCCTCGCCCAGCGCCTGGTCGCCGAGGGCCGGGTGACCGACCTCGACGGCTTCCTCGCCGACGTGGCCGCCCGCGAGGCCCAGGCCCCCACAGGGATGGGCGACGGGATCGGCATCCCGCACTGCAGATCACCCCACGTCACGCGGCCCAGCCTGGCCTTCGGCCGGAGCACCAGGGGCGTGGACTTCGACGCCCCGGACGGCCGGCCCGCCGACCTGGTCTTCATGATCGCGGCACCCGCCGGCGCGGACGACACCCACCTGCGGATCCTCGCCGCGCTGGCCGGTCGGCTGATGGACCCGGCGTTCACCGGCGCCCTGCGCGAGGCCGAGAGCCCGGCCGCGGTCGCGGCCCTGGTCAACGGGGAGGAGGCACCGGCTGCCGCTCCCGTTGCGGCGGTCGATCCGGAGACGGCCGCCGCCCCGGAGGCGGACGTCGCCGGCGGCGGGCTGCGGCTCGTCGCGGTGACCTCCTGCCCGACCGGCATCGCCCACACCTACATGGCCGCCAAGGCCCTCGAACTGGCCGCCGCCCGGGCGGGCGTGCAGATCCAGGTCGAGACCCAGGGGTCGGCCGGGACGACGGTGCTGGCCCCCGAGGTGATCGCGGCCGCCGACGCCGTGATCCTCGCCCATGACGTCGAGGTCCGGGACCGCGCGCGCTTCGCCGGCAAGCCGACCGTCGACGTGGGTGTGAAGGCCGGCGTCAACCGCGCCGACGACCTGATCGCGCAGGCTGCCGGGCTGGTCGCCGAGGCCGGCAGCGGAGCGAGTGCCGCCCCGGTCACCGCGGCGAGCGCGCCGACCGGCGAGCACTGGGCCCAGCGGCTGCGCAAGTACCTGATGACGGGCGTCAGTTACATGATCCCGTTCGTCGCGGCGGGCGGTCTGCTGATCGCCCTCGCCTTCGCCATCGGCGGGTACCGGATCGCCTCCGCGCCGTCCGTGCTGGGCCACTTCGACTGGACCTCCTCGCACAGCTGGGCGGCGATGCTGTTCCAGACCGGCAAGACCTCCTTCGGTTTCCTCGTCCCGATCCTCTCCGGGTACATCGCCTGGGGGATCGCGGACCGGGCGGCCCTGGCCGCCGGCATCGCGGGCGGCGCCGTCTCGGTGGCGGTCGGTGCGGGCTTCCTCGGCGGCATCGTCTCCGGCCTGGCCGCGGGCTTCCTGGTGCTGTGGATGATCCGCTGGAACGTGCCGCGCGCGATCAGGGGCATCATGCCGGTGGTGGTGATCCCGCTGCTGTCGGTGGCGGCGGTCGGCTTCCTGATGTTCGTGCTGGTCGGCTCGCCGATCGCCTCGGCGATGAACGGCCTGACCGACTGGCTGAACGGCCTCTCCGGCTCCAACGCGATCCTGCTCGGCGTGCTGCTCGGCGCGATGATGGCCTTCGACATGGGCGGCCCGCTCAACAAGGTCGCCTACACCTTCGCGGCCGGCGCGCTCACCACCGCGGGCACCACCCCGGACGCCGGCAGCCTCAAGGTGATGGCCGCGGTGATGGCCGCCGGCATGACCCCGCCGCTGGGCATGGCCCTGGCCACCGTCGTCCGGCGCAGGCTGTTCACCCCCGAGGAGCGGGAGAACGGCAAGGCGGCCTGGGTGCTCGGCGCCTCGTTCATCACCGAGGGCGCGATCCCGTTCGCCGCGGCGGACCCGCTGCGGGTCATCCCGGCGAACATCGTCGGCAGCATGACGGCCGGCGGCCTGGTGATGGCCTTCGGCTCCACCCTGCGCGCGCCGCACGGCGGGATCTGGGTGCTGCCGCTGATCGGCAGCCCGTTCCTGTACCTGCTCGCGGTCGCGGCGGGCACGGTGGTCACCACGGCGGTGGTCGTCCTGCTCAAGGGGCTGCGCAAGGACGCCGCTCCGGCGGCCGCGGACTCCGCCGTCGACGGAAAGGTGCTGGTCGGCGCCTGAGCCGAGGGGGCCCGAGCGGATCCGCCCGGGCCCGACGGCACGTCAGTGTTGACCTCCGGGAGGTTGCCAGGAGTGCCCGGCGTTGTTCGAGCCGGGCACGATCCTGCGGTGGACCTCCAGGTCGTCGACGATGATCACGACCAGGGTCCGGGGCCCGTGCACGCCTTCGACCCGGGTGAGTTCGATGTCGCTGGTCGCGGACGGGCCGGAGATGAAGGTCAGCGGCAGGTGCGGGTCGAGGCGGGCGAGCGCCCCGGGGACGTCGTCGACGATCTGCTCGGCCCGGACCACGCACAGGTGGTAGTCGGGGACGAGGGTCAGGGCGCGCCGGCCCTGCCCCGGGCCGGTGTCCAGGACGACGGTGCCGGTGACGGCGATGCCGACGGCGGCCAGCGTGACGGCGCCGTCGAGGGCGTCCAGCGCGGGGACGTCCAGCGGCTCCCGGTGCCACTCCCAGCCGCCGGACGGCAGGAGGTCGTCCGGGAAGCCGTCGGGCACCGCCAGGCGGGTAGCGCCGCGCGCGGTGAGGGCGGCGGCGATCGCCCCGGGCAGCCCGGCCGGGGCGGTCCGGGTGACGGTGGCGCGGTAGTCGGCGACCCGCTCGGCGAACAGGGCCACCAGGTCCTGGCCGTCGGCGGTGTGACCGCGCCGGTAGTCGCGCGGGACGGGCACGTCCTGCGGGCCCTCGTCCGTGGGGACGTCGGCGAGCGCGGCGCGGATGCGTCCGAGCACGGCCTCTCGGGTGGTCGTCACTTTCCCTCCCGGTTCTTGCGCCACCAGACGCGGAACGACTCGGCGGGCGGCGCAGGGGTGTCCCGGTCGGCGGACCAGCCGCTGAACGGGCCGGGCAGTCGGCCGATCCGGCCGTTGCGGGCCAGCGCCCGGCCGCCGAGCGAGGCCGCCTTCTGGGCGGCGCCCAGCAGTGCGGGGGAGCCGAGGACGGCGGCGGCCGCCTTCATCGCCAGCGCCTCGCCGGTGGGCAGGCCGCCCGGGCCGCGTGCGGCCTCAACGACCTCGGCCCGCAGGTGCACCAGCAGCTTCGGGATGTCGATCTTCACCGGGCAGGCGTCGTAGCAGGCCCCGCACAGGGTGGAGGCGAAGGGAAGGGAGGCCGCACTGCTTTTGATGTCACTGCGGACACCGACGAGCTGCGGGGTGAGCACGGCGCCGATCGGCCCGGGGTAGACCGAGCCGTAGGCGTGCCCGCCCGTCCGCTCGAAGACCGGGCAGACGTTGAGGCAGGCGGAGCAGCGGATGCAGGCCAGGGCCTGCCGGCCGACGGTGTCGGCCAGGGTGTCGGTGCGGCCGTTGTCGAGCAGGACGAGATGGAAGTCCTGCGGGCCGTCGGCCTCCGTGGTGCCGCTCCAGGTGGAGGTGTACGGGTTCATCCGCTCGCCGGTGGAGGAGCGCGGGAGAAGTTGGAGGAACACCTCCAGGTCCGCCCAGGTGGGGACGACCTTCTCGATGCCCATCACGGTGATCAGGGTCTCGGGCAGGGTGAGGCACATCCGGCCGTTGCCCTCGGACTCCACCACGACGACGGTGCCGGTGTCGGCGACGGCGAAGTTGGCGCCGGAGACGGCGACCTTGGCGCGCAGGAACTTCTCCCGCAGGTGCCGGCGGGCGGCCTCGGCGAGTTCGGCGGGCTCGTCGCTCAGCCCCTCGGGGGCCGGCCGCCCCCACTCGCCCATCCGCTCGGCGAACAGGTCACGGATCTCGGTCCGGTTGCGGTGGATCGCCGGGACGAGGATGTGCGAGGGCCGGTCGTCGCCGAGCTGGACGATGAGCTCGGCGAGGTCGGTCTCGTAGGCGGTGATGCCGGCCTCGGCCAGCGCCTCGTTGAGGCCGATCTCCTGGGTCGCCATGGACTTGACCTTGACGACCTCAAGCTTTTCCTCGTCACTGCCGCCGGTGGCCCGGACCAGTTCGGTGACGATCCGGTTGGCCTCGGCGGCGTCGGCGGCCCAGTGGACGGTCCCGCCGGCCGCGGTGACCGACTCCTCCAGCCGCACCAGGTGGTGGTCGAGATGGCGCAGCGTCCGGGTCTTGATCGCGTCGGCGGCGGTGCGCAGCTCCTCCCAGTCGTCCAACTCCGAGGCGACGGCGAGGCGTTTGTCGCGGATGACGGTCGTGGCGTGTTTCAGGTTGGCCCGCTGCCGGGTGTTCGCGAGGGCCTCGCGGGCGGCGTCGGGGAAGGACGGGGAGCCCAGCCAGACCACTCCGCGGTCGCCGGGGGCGGTCACGGGCGTCCGCCTTCGGTCGCGGCCAGGATCTCGGCCAGGTGCATGGTCCGCACCCCGGCGGCCTGCCGGGACAGCCCGCCGCCGATGTGCATCAGACAGGAGTTGTCGACGGTGCACAGCACCTCGGCTCCCGTCTCCCGCACCGCCCCGACCTTGTCGGCGAGCATCGCGCCGGAGGTCGCGGCGTTCTTGACGGCGAAGGTGCCGCCGAAGCCGCAGCAGGAGTCGGCGGCCGGGAGTTCGACCAGGTCGAGCCCCTCGACGGCGCGCAGCAGCCGCTGCGGTCGGTCGCCGAGCCGCAGTCCGCGCAAGGAGTGGCAGGTGGGGTGGTAGGTGACGCGGTGCGGGAATCGGGCACCGACGTCCTCGACGTCGAGGACGTCGGTCAGGAACTCGGTGAACTCGTGGACCCGGGGCGCCAGTTCGGTGACCTGTCGGTGCAGATCCGGGGTGCCGTACCGCTCGGCGAGAGCGGGGTGGTGCTCCCGGACCAGCCCGGCGCAGGACGCGGACGGGGTGACCACCGCGTCGTAGTCGGCGAAGGTGCGGGTGAACCGGGCCGTCAGCGGGACGGCGTCCGCACGGTAGCCGGTGTTGAGGTGCAGCTGCCCGCAGCAGGTCTGCTCCGGTGGGAACTCCACGGTGTGGCCGAGCCGTTCGAGGACGGTCAGCACGGCGCGGCCGGTCCCGGGGAACATGGTGTCGTTGAAGCAGGTGATGAACAGCGCGATGCGCATCGGCAAGCCATCCTGTCGTCCGGCAGGGGCGGGGCGGTTGCGGCGGGTCGACGGTGCGCGCCCGGCGCGGCGGTGGGCGCGTCCTGCTCGGCGGCCGTCTCCACGCGTGCCTCCGTCCGGGCGCCCGGGTACGCCGGACGGGTGAGGCCGGCGCTCCGCACCAGGATGGGCCGGGCCCCCGCGGCCCGTGCTCCCGGCCGCGGCGGGCGGGGGTCACGGCACGACGACCAGCTTTCCGCGGGTGCGCCCGGTGCGGCTGGCGTCGAAGGCCTCGCCCGTCCGCTCCAGCGGGAAGGTCCCGGCGACCTCCACGGTGAGCGCGCCGCGGTCGACCGCCGCGGCGAGTTCGGCGAGCTTCGCGCCGTCCGGGCGCACCCAGATCCAGTGGCCGCCGTGCTGCGTCACTCCCGGGTCGGCGATCGAGACGTGCCGCCCGCCGTCGGCGAGCACGGCCAGGGTGGTGTCCAGCTGGCCGCCGACGAAGTCCGCGACGGCCGTCGCACCGCCGGGCACCAGCGCGCGCACCCGCTCGACCAGGCCGTCGCCGTACGCCACCGGTTCGGCGCCCAGCTCGCGCAGGTACGCGTGGTTGCGCTCCGAGGCGGTGCCGATCACCCGGGCCCCGCGGTCGCGGCCGAGCTGCACCGCGAGGCTGCCCACGCCGCCCGCGGCGCCGTGCACCAGGAGCACGTCGGCGGGGCCGACCGCGAGCCGGTCCAGGCTGCGCAGGGCGGTGAGCCCGGCCAGCGGCAGCCCGGCCGCCTGCGCCCAGTCGAGCCCGGCGGGCTTGCGCGCCACCGCGGGTGCGGCGACCGCGACGTACTCGGCGAAGGTGCCGGCCTGCACCGCGTCCTTGCGGGCGTAGGCCATCACCTCGTCCCCGGGGGAGAACTCGGGGGTGTCCGGGCCGGTGCGGGTGACCACCCCGGCCACGTCCCAGCCGGGGATGACGGGGAAGACCGTGTCCATCATGCCGTCCAGGCCGCCCGCCATGACCTTCCAGTCGACCGGGTTGACGGAGGCCGCCCGGACCTCGATCAGTACCTGGCCGGGGCCGACCTTCGGGTCGGGCACCTCGCCGTACTCGAGCCGGGAGTTGTCCGGGGCGTACGAGTCGTAGGTCACCGCGCGCATGAGTCGACCTCCAGGGAGCCGGGGTTGCGGTCTCGCGCACCGCCGCCCGGGGTGAGCGGGGCGCCGTGGGTCACGCTATGCCGGAGGCGGGCGCCCGGCACCTCGCCCCGCCGTCGCGGCGCCGTCCGCCGGTGGGCAGGGCACCACGCCGCACGCTGCGTCAGGCGTGTTCCGCCTCCTCCAACTGTCGTGGCACGGTGGCCTTCTGGTCCAGGAAGTGGTGCGCGCGCCGGTCGTACTCCAGTTGGTGCGCCCGGATCTCCTCCGAATTGGCGGCGGTCCAGGCGCACAAGCGGTTGAACGGCTCCCGCAGGGACACGCCGAGCGGAGTGAGGGAGTACTCGACTCCGACCGGAGAGGTCGGCAGGACCTGGCGCATGATCATCCCGTTGCGCTCCAGCCGGCGCAGGGTCTGGGTCAGGACCCGCTGGGTGACGCCGTCGACGCGGCGTTTGATCTCGTTGAACCGCCTCGGCTCGTCAAGGACCGCCAGGACCGTCATCGACCACTTGTCGGTGATCTGGTCGAGAATCGAACGGCGTATGTCGGAGCACTGGACGGGGTGTTCGGTGGTCATGATCCCCCAACGTTCACGGGGCACGGCGGCGGCCTCGGGCGGGGTGCGGGTGCCCCAAGTTGTGCGTGATGCGTGTGATGCGCGTGATGTGCGCAAGGTGCGTGATGCACGTGATGTGACCATCATGTTCGTGTCAGTGAAGGGCTGTCAATCCCGCGGGCCCTTACCGGGAAGTGACGAACTCCGGTCACCGCAGAGCGGTCACGCGGCCGCGGGCAGCCCGTCCGGCAGGCCGTCCGGGAGCCCGTCCGGGAGTGCGAACAGCAGGTCGTACAAGGGTCGCCCGGTGCCGTGCCAGATGGACAGCGCGTAGACGCTGATCGGGTAGTCGACCCAGCGCGGCGGCGCCCACACCGTGCCGCGGACGACGTCCCCCTGCCCGCCGGCGTCGAGGCTCGACGGCACGTCGCCGGCCTCGACGAGCAGTTCCCAGCCCCGGCGCGGGACGGCGAACGAGGCCTCGGCGAGGTTGCCGCGCAGGCTGGCGCGCAGGATCGTCGTCGCCGCGATGTCGAGGCTCAACGCGCTGTCGACCAGCACGCGGTCGACCTCGAAGCCGGAGTCGGCCAGCCAGGTGGACAGGTGGTCGACGGCCGCGCCGAGCAGGTCCGCGGTGGCGCGTTCGGAGCGCACCGCGCGGCACAGCAGCGCCTGGTAGTGCACCTCCTCGGGTACGACGACCTGGTCGCCGATGACCGTCCTCAGCAGTCCCATGTCCAGGCTGGACGGGTCCCGGTAGACGGCGGCGACGTCGCGGGCGACGGCGCGCAGGAACGGGTCGGCGCAGTCGTCCAGGAGGAACGACCACAGCTGCCGGCACAGTTCGACCATGCGGACGCCGGTAGTGGTGTGGAGCACCCGGAGCGCGCAGCGCAGCAGGATCTTCTGGAACAGCGTCATGGAGACCCGGAACTCCATGCCCCGCACCCACTCCTCGGCGGTCATCGAGCCGTGCTCGACGACCACGTCGGCGATGAGTTCGGGATTGGTGATGTCGGCGGGCATCCAGCGGGTCCGCAGCCCCTGCTCGTCCTTGAAGGCCTCGCGCGAGTAGTCGGTGTTGTTCAGCAGCAGCAGTGGGTAGATCACCGGGGATCCGCCCGCGGTCAGCACCTCCTCGATCCCGTCGAGGTAGGAGTCGAAGGTTTCGCCGGGCAGGCCCCAGATCAGGTCGGTGTAGGTGGGCACGTCGAGTTCGCGGAAGCGGGCCAGCAGCCGGCGGTAGTGGTCGGTGCGGATGTTGGCGCGGTTGGCGATCTTGAGCACGTTCGCGTCGAAGGACTGCGCGGAGAGCGTGATCGCGCCGGTCAGCTCGGCGGCGTGCAGCATGCTCGCGATCTCCACGATGCGCTCGTTGCCGTTCTTCGCCCAGTTGGTGCTGACGATCAGCCGCTTCCCGTGGCGCCGGCTGAGCTCCACGATGTGCTCGGCGATCTGCCGGTCGCGGCCGAGGATGCCGAAGTTGGCGTCCGCGATGAACAGCGTGGCGTCCTGGGGCATCAGCCGGATCAGCCGGTCCAGTTCGGCGAAGATCCGCTCCAGGTCGAACTGGCGGACCTTGGAGTTGGTCGCCCCGCCCCAGTAGCAGAACGCGCACCCGTAGGGGCAGCCCCGGTTGGTCTCGTAGACGATCATGGACGAGCCGGTGATCTCCTCGTCGGAGTACACCGGGGTGAGGATCGGCGAGACGACCTGGTCGAGGTCGGTGATGCGGTCCGCGTCCGGATTGGTGACGACGGTTCCGTCCCGCCAGTGGCTGATGCCGGGGATCGCGGCGAGGTCCCCGTCGGTCAGGAAGGCGTGCAGCAGGTCGCGGAAGCGCAGTTCGCCCTCACCGTGCACCAGCACGTCCAGCCAGGGCGCCTCGGCGAACAGCGGCTCCTGCTGGTAGCTGACGTCGTTGCCGCCGACCACGACGCGGCAGTCCGGCCAGCGCTCCTTGACCTGGCGGGCCAGCTCCAGGGACTGGGCGCGGTTCCAGAAGAACACGGTGAGAGCGACGGCGAACGGCTCGTCCCAGGTGTCGAGAAGTTCCTTGGTGGCCTGCTCGCCACCGCTCTGCTCGCGCACGCTGATCCGGAAGTCGCAGGCCGCGTCGAGGGCGGGGTCGGCGGTCGCCGTCGCCTTGAGGTACCCGAGGGTGACGCTGTACCGGACCCCCTGCATCGCGGTGAACTCGACGAGCTGGACGGTCTTCCGCCGCTCGGGCACCGGTGCCGGCCGCCGGCCGGCGTCGGCCGCGCCGTCGGTGACGTGGTGGGAGTCGATGGTGGAGGTCATGACTGCACTTCCCGGCGAAGTAGGGCAAGCTCGGACAGTTCGCACGTGGCCGCGGCGCCTCGCGCACGCTCCTCGTGATCGCTCACAGCGCCGTGACACCCGCATGCGCGACATCGCCCGGGTTCCGTCTCCGCCGTCGTCCGCCCCGGCGCAATGCCCGGCTGTACGGGATGCCGGCGGCTGCCAACATTTCCAGCGCATTGCACCGGCGTCAATAACGCACTCCCAGGACCGTAGGTATCTCCGGGGATACCGGGAAGATTTGAGCTTAATTTGAGTTACGGTCCGGAATGCCGGTCGTTATTGACGGTCCTGATGGCCCGATGTAGCGTCAGCGGCGAAACACCCGGTGGCGTGCCGACTGGGCCCGGAGTGCTCGGGTGACGAACCCCCGAGATTCATCCGGTGAAAATCCGGCTGTTAAAGGGAGTGTGGTATCGGTGCGCTTCGGGCTTTCATTTCTTCCGGACTGCACGCCGGAGACGAAATCTCCGCAGGACTATTTCAGCGACGCGCTGGAGTTGTCGGTCCGGGCGGAGGCGGGCGGTCTGGATTCGGTGAAGATGACCGAGCACTACCTCCACCACTACGGCGGCTACTGCCCCAGCCCGCTGGGTTTCCTCTCCGCGGTCGCCGCCCGGACGAGCTCGGTCAGGCTCATCACCGGCTGCGTCCTCCCGGTCTTCCACCACCCGATCCAGCTGGCGGCGGAGGCCGCGCAGGTGGACGCGATCAGCGGCGGCCGGCTCGACGTGGGATTCGCCCGGGCGTACCTGCCGGACGAGTTCGACGCGCTCGGCGTCGACATGGACGAGAGCGTCGACCGGTACCGCGAGACCATCCGGGCGGTCCGGCGGATCTGGACCGAGGAGAAGGTCAGCGAGGAGACACCGTTCTTCTCCTACCGCGACGTGACCGGACTGCCCCGGCCCACCCAGCAGCCGCACCCGCCGATGTGGGGGGCCGCGGTGCGCACACCGGAGAGCTTCACCTGGCTGGGCACCGAAGGGCTGGGGCTCCTGATCACGCCGATGATCTCGCCCCACGAGTTCCGCGCCCAGCTGACCCTCTACCGCGACGCCTTCCGGGCGGCGCACGGCGGCTCCGGGCTGCGGCCCCGGGTCGCGGCCAGCCTGCCCCTGGTGGTCGCGGAGACCGATGAGCGCGCGACCGAGATCGCCGAGACCTATCTGCGGCGCTATCTGGACGTGTGGGCGGAGGCCGTGAACCCGTGGGACCGGCGGGAATCCTCCGCCTATCGCGGCTATTCCGGATTCGGCTGGATGCTGCGCAATCTGCGGCCCGAAAAGCTCTACACCGAAGGCGGCGCGATAGTCGGATCTCCGGCCACCGTCATCGACCGCATCCGTGCTTTCAACGACCACATCGGCGGCGTCGACCAGATCCTCTGGCAGATCGATTTCGGCGCGATGCCGCTCCCCGAAGCTCGGCAGACCCTGGAGCTCTTCTGCGACCAGGTGCTGCCGGAGGTGAAAGCACTCTGACCGCCGGTGCCGGCTCCCGATGTGGGTGGGGTCGCACCGGCCCGACGACGGGAAAGGAGGTGAACGACATGGAGGACTTCGACCTGGTGCTGGACGAGAGCGCCTTCGAGCTGGTGGACCTGGGCGAGGTGGTCCCCGCTTCGGTGACCGCCGGCTACGGCCTGACCGAGCTGTCCGCGTCCGGCGGCCAGAGCAGCTGCTGCTGTTGCTGCCCGTGCTGCTCCTGCACCTGATCCGGTGCTGATCTCCTGGCACATGTGCTCTAGCCGGTGCGTGTTCATCAAAGAGGACCGGGTGGCTCTCGGTCCTTCCTGCTGGCCAGTCATCAATGAGTGAGTGAAGAAGCGGTGGTCATGGGAGTCGATGTCGAGCGGGTACGGCCACGACTGCGCGGGGACGTCTACGTCATGCGCGTTCCGGAGGGTGCGTACATCCGCAGCAACCTGGGCGGGTCGATTCTGAAGGGCGCCTCGACCTACGAGTTCGTCCAGCGGATCGCGCCGATGCTGGACGGCACCAGGACGCTCGGCGAACTGTGCGCCGTCGTACCGGAGTCCAGCCGTGCCGCGGTGGCGAAGATGATCATGCTGCTGCTCGCCAAGGGGTACGTCAAGAACGTGCTGGACGACCGTCCGCACACCCTGTCCGGCGAGCTGGCCGCCACCTACGCGGCCAACATCTCCTTCATCGAGTACTTCACCGACTCACCCGAACTGCGCTTCGAGACCTACCGCGACGGCCCCGTGGTGCTGACCGGCTCCGGCCCGCTGCTGCAGGCGCTGGCCAACTCCCAGCTGCGCGCGGGTGTGCGGACCGTCCCGCTCGCTCCGTTCGGTGAGTCGCCGTTCGACCGCGACCGCGTCCAGGAGCACCTGGAGGCGTCCCGGGCGCTGGACCCGGAGCAGCGGATCGTCGACCTGGAGGCGGACGTCGAGCGCCTCGACCTGCTGGCCGCCGACGCCACCATGGTGCTGCACGTCGCCGACCGACCCATGGTCGAGCGTGCCCGCCGGCTCCCCGGGGCCGCGGTCGCCGCGGGTGCCGCGTTCGCCCAGACCGTCGTGGCGGGGGACGAGGCGTGGATCGGCCCGGTGATCGCGGGGAACGGTGATCCCACCGCCTGGGAGTCCGCGTGGCGTCGACTGTCCGCGCTCGCACCCGACCTGGTCGGCGCGGATCTGCGGGACCACCCGGAGGTGGCCCCGAGCGGGTTCCTGCGCGGCCCCACCGTCGCGCTGGTCGCCAACCAGCTCTGTTTCGCGGCGTTCCGCCAGCTCACCGGCATCGACGGGGGCCCCGGCAACGACGGTGGCACCGGTGCTGACGCCGGCCGGCGGTCCGACCACCTGGTCCGGTTCGACCTGGAGAGCCTGGAGACCTCGAAGCACGCGTTCCTGCCGCACCCGCTCGCCCGGCCCGTGGTGCCGGACGACCCGGCCCGGCTGGCCGCCCTGACGACCGCGGCGCCCGTCGGCGACGAGGAACTGGCCCGGCGCGCGGTCGACTTCGTCGACCCCCGGACCGGCGTCCTGGCCGAGGTCACCGAGCGCGACCACGAGCAACTGCCGCTGTTCGTCAGCGAGGTCGTGGTCTCGGACCCGGTCGGCCTGGCCGGCGGCCCGTTCGCCGTCCACGGCTGCGGCGAGACCGTGGTCGAGTCGCGCCAACGCGCCGTCCGGCGGGCGTTCGAGCGCTACGCGGCCGTCATGGTCGACGCCCGCAAGGGCGACCGGCTGCACGGCCTGGACGTGCTGACCGGCGAGCCGGTCGCGGTGGACGCCGCGCAGGTCTTCCCCGCGCGGACCGTGGCCTCCGGCGACGACTGGGCCGCCGCCGTGCGCGCCGCCGTGGTGGCCGCTGCCAACGACGCGGTGGTCGCGGCCCTGTCGACCGCGACCGGACCGCTGCCCCTGCTGGACCTGGACACGGCCGAGCTCACCCCGCGCGCCGAGCGCTACCGGAAGCTGCTGGCGATCGTCGAGGAGTCCTTCGAGGTCCACGACCTGTCCGGTCTGCTCGGGCTGCCCACCTTCGCCTTCACCACCCCGGCGGGCACGGTCGCCCACGTGAGCGACCTGGACGTCGCCGCGGCACTGGAACAGGGCCTGGAGCGGACGCTGCTCGCCTACCAGGCCCGGGCCACCGAGCAGCCCGCCTACGCGCCGGCACCCGTGCCCGAGCTGCCCCCGCACCTGCGCGCAACCGCCGCGCCGGAGCGGGCCGCGGCGCCCCGCTCGGTGACGCTGGAGGAGGCCGTGGCCGGGCTGACCCGGGAGGGCGGCCGGGTGGTCGCCGTCCCGCTGGACCACGACGCCGCCGTGGCCGGCGCGTGTCCGTTCGTGGTGCGCGCCGTGGTCCTCCATGGCTGACCAGCCGCAGGCGCTGCTCGAACCGCCGCAGGTGCTCCGCGAACCGCGACAGGTGGTCGTCGGGCCGTGGGCACCGGGCTGCCCGGAGTGCCTGCGCACCCGACGCACCGCGGCGGCCTCCGCCGAGCTGGCCGCCGAGCTGGCCGCCGGAGCGGCCGTCGGGGCGGCCGACCGGGAGCTGCCGAGCTTCCTGGCCGACACCGTCGCCGGGCTGGCCTCGGCGCACTCCGGGGCGCGGCGGTTCCGGACCGTCGACACCGCCACGCTGGCGCTGTCCCGGCACGCCTTCCTCGACGATCCGCACTGCCCGGCCTGTTCGGTGCCGGTGGCCGACACCGAGCAGGGCGCGAAACCCGTCCGCGAGGTGCGGCCCAAGCCGTCACCCGGGTCCAGCCGGGTCCGCCCGCTGGACCGGGAGGCGCTCCGGGCGGCCTACGTGGACGAGCGGAGCGGCCTGGTCCCCTCGGTCACCTCGTACACCGAGCACGCGTTCCCGTTCACCGGGGCCGTCCTGGCCGTGCCCGGCGCCACCGCCACGGAACCGGCCGGCTACGGCCGCACCCGCGACTTCGCCTCCGCGTGGTCCATCGCGGTGGCGGAGTCGCTGGAACGGCTGGCCGCGTACGCGCCCGCCAAGCGGACCGGGGTCCGGGCCGGCTACGCCGACGTGGCCGAGGCCGCGATCGACCCCCGCACGCTCGGCCTGTACCCCGAGGAGCGGTTCCAGCTCCCGGACTTCCCGTACCGGAGGTTCACCGAGGACGCGGAGACCGACTGGGTGTGGGGCTACTCCTTCGGCCGAGGCCGACCGGTGCTGGTGCCGCAGGGCTTCGTCCACTACCGCCTGCCGCTGCCCGCCGGGGAGCGCAGGTTCGCCAGTGAGATCTCCAGCGGCAACGCGCTCGGGGGCTGCTACGAGGAGGCCGTGCTGCACGGGATCCTCGAAGTCGCCGAACGCGACGCCTTCCTGATGGCCTGGTACGGGCGGACGCCGCTGCCCCGGATCGACCTCGCCACGGTGCCCGACCGCCGGATCCCGCTGGTGGCCGAGCGGATCGAGCGCCAGGGCTACCGGGTGCACGTCCTCGACAGCACCCGGGAGCACGGGATCCCGTCGTTCTGGACGCTCGCCGAGGACGTCAGCGGCACCGGACGGCCGAGGGCGGTGTCGACCGGCGGCAGCGGACTGAGCCCGGCGGAGGCGATCCTGGCCGCGCTGCACGAACTGAGCCAGACCGTCGAGTACGTGGGCGTCCTCGCGCTCGACCCGGGGTGGGGCGAGCGGGCCCGGCACCTGGCCGAGCACCCGGACGAGGTCGTGTCGATGGCCGACCACCTGCTCTGCGCGGCCGATCCGGGCTCGTTCGACCGGTACGCCTTCCTGCTCGACGACCCGGTCACGTCGACCTGGCAGCAGGGGCTCGAACGCTGGCGGTGGCCGAGCCACACCGACATCGGCGCGGACCTCGACGAGGCCGTCCGGCGCTTCGCGGCGGCCGGGATGGACGTCGTCGCCGTCGACACCACCTCCATGGAACACACAGCGGGAGGATTCAGATGCGTCAAGGTGCTGGCACCGGGCTCGGTGCCGATGACCTTCGGGCACGCGGCCCGGCGGGTGACCGGACTGCCCCGGCTGCCCGAGGTGCGCAACCCGCACCCGCATCCCTTCCCGTGAGCGACGCGGCCGTGACCGATCCGGCCGTGACCGATCCGACCGTGAGTGACGAGGAGACCATGACCGAGGGGGCCGCGGCCGCGCAGGAGGCCGGCGTGGGGCGGGAGTTCCTGCGGGTCAGCCTGGAGGACCTCGCCGAGGCGATGGAGACCCGGCAGTCCGAGTACGCCAACCCGGACGAGCCGTTGAAGTTCAAGATCTACCGGGGTCTGCCCCGACGCCCCCTGACCACCCGGGTGCCTGGGGTGCTCGGCGCGGTCGAGGCGCTCGACGACCCGGCGCTGTCGACGCTGCTGCGCTACGGCTACGGCATCTCCCGGCAGGAGTTCGACACCAACGGGACCTGGCCCTACCACCGGATGGTCGCCTCCGCCCGCTGCCTGTTCGCCGTCCAGCTGTACGTGTGCCTGGCCGACGGCGTCTACCACTACGACGCCCCGCACCACGCGCTGGTGCTGCTGCGCGAGGGGGACCACCGGCCGCTGCTGGCCAGGGCGACCGGAACCGCCGGCGCGCCGCCGGAGGCCGTGTTCGTGCTCTCCGGACTGTTCGCCAAGGCCGCCTACATCTACCGCGACTACGCCTACCGGCTGTGCACCCAGGAGGCCGGGCTGCTCACCGGCAACCTCGACCTGGTCGCGCGGGCCATGGGACTGCGGGCCCGGGTGCACCACCAGTTCCTCGACGAGCCGGTCAACAAGCTGCTCGGACTCGACCCCGACGAGGAGCCGGCCCTCGTGGTGCTGCCCCTCCACCTCGCCGGTGCGGGCGCCGGAGACCCCCGCCGCACGGAGACGGAGACGGCGGCGGCCCTGTCCGCGACCGTCGACCCGATCGAGCCGCAGGTGGTCCGCAGCGGGCTCGCGGTGGCGCGGGCCTGCCCGAGGCTCACGGCCGTCAACCGCGCCTCCTTCCGCACCGACACCGCGGGCTTCGCCGCCGCCGAGCCGGCCCCGCCCGTCCGGCCCGCCGTGGCCGCCGCGTCGGGCCGCGAGCCGCTGGCCCTGCCCGCGACCGAGGTCCCGGACCCGGACCTGGCACAGGTGCTGCGGAGCCGTGATTCCGGCCCCGGCATCTTCCGCCCGGTCGCCTCGCGGGTCGACGGCCTCGCACTGTGGGCGCGGCTGGCCCGCACCCGTACCGGGGTCGGCAGCGATGCCGTCCCGGCGGGAGCGCCGGTGCCGGTGGAGGTCTACCTGACCGTCGCCGACCTCATCGGCGTACCGGCCGGCTGCTACCGGCTCGACCCGGCCACCGGCGCCCTGCACCCGGTCGGCCCGGGAAGCCCGACGGGCCCCGGCACGGACGCCCTCACCGCGATCGAACGCGTCACCATCCCCGGACCGGTCTTCCAGCACATGAACGCCGTCGTCCACCTGGTCGTCGACCGTGACTGGGCGTTCGACACCTTCGGGGACCGCGGCTACCGGGTGCTCAACCAGGAGGCGGGCCTGCTCGCCCACCGGGTCTGCGTCGCGGCCGCCGCGCAGGGCCTCTCCGGCCGGATCGTCAACGCCTACCAGGCCGAGGGGGTGCGCGCGGTGCTCGGACTGACCGAGGAGCGCTACGCCCCGGTCTTCCAGATCCTGCTGGCCCGGACCGGACCGGGCGGCCGCGTGATCGTGCCGGTGGAGCCGGAGGCGGCGGAGTGACGGACGGGACGACGGACGAGATGACGGACGGACAGTGGGAGGCCGGACCCGAGCCGGTGCGGTACCTGCCCGGCCCGGCCACCGTGGTCCGCCTCGCCGGCAGCCCGGTCGCCGTACTGGACGGACTGCGCTGCGCGGAGAGCTGGCGCACCGCCACCGCCCTGCTGGCACTGCGCGCCGAGATCGCCGCCGGGGCCGACGAGTTGTCGACGTTGCTGCACGCGGCGATCGGCGCCACCGGGGACGGCGAGCTCAAGGCCCGGCTGGTCGCGGTGCGCCGGGCCGTGCACCGCGGCCGCCACGTCGACCCGGCCCGGCTGGCCGAGGTCCCCGCCGAGCTGGCGGAGCCGGTCCGCTCCTGGACGGCACGGATCGACGAACGCGACCGCCTGCTGGCGGCCCTGCCGGAGCACCTCGACCAGGATTGGGCCGCGAGCTACGAAGCCCTGCTCGCCGCCGCCCGGCTGCCCGCCTTCCAACTCGGCCTCGTGCACGCCAATCCGGACCTGTTCCTGGCCCTGCGGAAGTGGTTCGACACCGGCCGCCCACCGCAGCGCCAGACCGTGCTCCGGCTGGCGCAGTACCTGGCCCGTTGCGCTTCCAAGACCAGCCCGTACTCCACCTTCACCAGCAGCGGCCTGGCCGCCTGGGGCACCGGCCGGGAGATCGTCGAGCCGGCCGGGCCGCGGAGCGCCTCGCTGACCTCCACCGAGGTCAGCGTCGGATCGCTGCACCGGATCGCCCGCGCCGTCAGCGAACGCCCCGAGCTGCTCGGCGGCTGCCGGATCCGGACCAACCCCAGCGCCACCGTCCAGGACGGCGCCCTGCTGTTCCTGGGCCGTCGGCCGGACGAGTACGTGCACAGCCTCGCGCTCACCCCGACCCTGCGCGGGGTGCTGGAGCTGACCACGGGCGACCTCACCTTCGACGAGCTGCGGGGCACCCTCCTGGCCCGCGCGGCCGACGGGCGCCAGGTCGACGTGTTCCTGCGCCGCCTGGTGACGCTGGGCCTGCTGGAACTGGTCCCGCCGCTCGCCGACCAGTCCGCGGACCCGGTCGGCGACCTGCGCGAGTGGCTCCAGCGGTGTCGGCAGCCCGGCCTGGAGCGGCTGGACCGGACCTTGCAGGAGATGGCCGAGGCGCTGTCGAGTTACCCCGCGGTCGCCGAGCCCGCAGACCGGGTCGCCGTCCGCGACACGGTGGTCCGCGCGCTGGACACCGCGCTGCGCGAGGTCGGCGACCACGCCCACGTCCAGAGCCCGAAGCTGGCCCAGGAGTTCGCCCGGTACAGCTTCTACGAGAACGCGGTGCACCCGGGCACGACGGCTGTGCTGGACCGCGCGCGCTGGCGTCCGCTGCTGGACGACCTCGACGCGGTGCGCACCCTGCTCGGACTGATCGGCCCCGACCTGCCGTTCAAGCTCACCCTCGACTCGTGGTTCCGGCGCAGGTACCCGGCCGGCGCGCGGGTCCCGCTGGTGGTGTTCTACCGCGACGTCCTGGCCGAGCAGTCCGCCGATGCCGCCCCGGGCCCGGTCGGACGCCGCTCCCGTCCGGCGCACAGCCGGTTCGCCGACGCCGACAGCCCGGTGGCGGCCGTGCGCGAGCTGTACCGCCTGCGCACCGCCGCCAAGCGGCTGCTGGGCGAGCGGACGCCCGACCGGGACGGCGTGGTCAGGGTCGACCCCGAGGAGGTGCGCAAGCTGGCCGAGGAGTGGCCGGACTGGGTCCGCACCCCGACCTCGCTCGCGGTCTACTGCCAGCTGGCCGACGCCGAGCACGGCCCGGCCCTGGTGGTCAACAGCATCGCCTGCGGCTTCGGCCGCGGCCGCAACCGGGTGCGGCAGATCCTGGACGTCCTCGACCTGCGCGCTGACGTCCCGGACGAACCGGGCCTGGCGGCGTCCCACGACGACGTGCTGTTCGCCGAGTTCGAGGCGGTGGCCCGGTCCGCCGTCAACGTCCGCAGACCCGGCGTCGGACTGGTCGTCGACTACCCCGGGGTCCGCAGCACGCGCGCGGCCGACGACCGGCTGCCGGTCAACGACCTCCACGTGGAGTGCGGCGACGACGGGCTGCTCGCGCTGGTGTCGCGGCGGCTCGGCCGGCGGATCCGCCCGGTGCACCCGGGCCTCGGCGCCGACCGGCTGCTGCCGCCCGCCGCACGGTTCATGATCGAGGCGTTCGGCGAGTCCAACACCTGGTTCGGCGCGCACACCGAGCTCAGGATGACCTCCGACCCGCGCGCCGACGACGGCGTCCTGCGCCTGCCCCGGTTGACGGTCGGAGACGTGGTGCTGCGCCGCGCCATGTGGATGACCCGCGCGGACCGGCTGCCCCGGCGGGCCGACGCCGCGACCGGCGCGGCCTGGATGTTGAAGGTCGCCGACTGGCTGGCCGAACACGGCATCCCGGAGCGGTGCTTCGTCACCGTCCTCGACCCGGCCTCGCTGGTGGCGGGCGGGAACGGCCCGCGGCCGGGGAACGACACCAAACCGAACTACGTGGACTTCGCGAGCATGCTGCTGCTGCTCGGGCTGGAACGCCGGCTCACCGAGCCGGACGCGATCGTGCAGATCAGCGAGATGCTGCCGGACCCCGGCCAGGTCCGCGGCGAGCACGTGGCGGAGTACATCGTGGAACTGAACGAGCCCGGAGTCACTTATGTCTGAGACCTCAGCGCACCGTTGGGTCAGCGCCCACCTCTTCTACCACGGCGACCAGGACGCCGTGATCACCGGTGTCGTCAAGCCCGTCGTCGAGCGGCTGGGCCGGGCCGGACTGGTCGACGGCTTCTTCTTCCTCCGCTACTGGGAGGGCGGCCCGCACGTGCGGCTGCGGCTGCGGACCCGGCCGGAGCACGTCCAGGAGGCGCGCTCGGCCGTCGAGGAGACCGCGGCGGAGTTCTACCGGACGACGCCGTCGACCTCCGGGCTGACGGAGCGGGCCTATGCCGAGTCCGCGGCCGAACTCGCCGCCCTGGAGCGGATGGCCGACCACGACACGGTGCTGCACCCGGACAACTCGGTCGCGTTCGTCGACTACGTGCCCGAGACCGGGGCGTTCGGCACCGGCCGCTCCCTGGAGGCCGTCGAGAAGCAGTTCATGGCGTCCAGCGTGCTGGCGCTCCAACTGATCGCCCGCGGCCGGACCGCGGGGCAGCGCGCCATGGACGCCTTCGCCATGATGGCCGCCAACCGTACGGTCTTCACCGGCATCCTGCCCGAACTCGCCTACCAGGCGCGGTTCCTGGTGGAGAGCGGCGGAGCGGCGGCGGAGGTGCTGGGATCGCCGGACTTCGAGAAGCACTTCGAGGCCAACAAGGCCCAGCTGCGCGCCTCCCTGGAGACGGTCTGGGCCGTGACCAGGGGAACGGCCCTGCCCGCCGGGTCGGTGACCGGCAGCTGGCTCAGGACCGTACGGGAGGCCAACGACACCCTGGTCGAACTGGAGCTGCTCGGCCGCCTCGACGCCTACCCCGACTTCGAGGCCCCGGCCGACGTGCTCCAGCACATCAACCACCTGGTCCCGCAGCTGATCGTGGAGCGCTGCACCCACCTGATGTGCAACCGGCTCGGCATCAGCCTGGCCCAGGAGTCCCACCTGCGACTGCTCCTGACCAGGGCCGCCTTCGACCTGTGCGCGGTGTGAAGCCCATGAGCGACGAGGCGACCCGCTACCAGGACACCGTGCACAAGCCGACGGAGGTGGCGGACCCGCAGGCGTTCCCGCCCCGGCTGGTCAAGAGCTACCCGGGCGCCCCGAGGCATCCGCTGCCCTGGCCGCCCGAGAAGTCCGAGCACCGGCTCGGCCGGCTGCTGGCCGAGCTCGGCGGCATCACCCGCGCCCAGTGGCTGACCCCGCTGGACATGCTGCCCTTCACCGACAGCTTCGAGGCCATCCCGGACGACGACCCGCTGCAGTGGCTGGTGACCCGCCGCCCGACGCCCTCGGGCGGCGCCCGGTACAGCGCCGAGTGGTACGTGATCGCCGGGCCCGACTCGGAGGTCCCGACCGGCGTCCACTACTACGACCCGGCCCGGCACGACCTGGTGCGGCTGCGCTCGGGCGACTACCGCGGCTGGGTGGCCGCCCGCCCGGCCGGCACCGTCCTGGTGCACACCAACGTGTTCTGGCGGCTGGCCGCCAAGTACGGCGAGATGTACTACCGCCTCGCCTGCCTGGAGGCGGGCATCCAGGTGGCCCAGGCCCTGGTGGTCGGGGCCGACGACGGTGCCTCGGCCCGGCTGTCCTTCCCCGACGCCGACCTCACCGAGCTGCTGGGGCTGGACCCGAGGGCGGAGGGGGTGCACGCCGTGGTCGAGCTGGTCGCCCCGGTGCCCGCCGCGTTCGAGGGCCCCTCGCTGGCGGCCTTCCCACGCGCCTTCGCCGCGCACGCGTCCGTGCTCCGGCAGAGCCGCCCCGCCCCCGAGCCGCTGCTGACCGCGCCCCCCGGCGAGGGCGGAGGCGAGGGCGGGACCGAGGCAGAGGGAGAGGGTGCGCGCGGGACCGAGGCCGAGCGCGAGTGGATCAGCCTCCCGCACGCGGAGCCGGACCTGCGGGCCGGCACCCGCAACCGCCGGGCGGCCGTGCGCGGCTTCAAGGCCGACACCATGGCGATCGGCACCCTGGCCACCGTCCTCACCGCCTACGGGCGGCAGGAGAACTGGGACCTGCCGGCCGGTCTGGTCGAGTTCTACTGCGTCGTCGCCGACGTGGCCGGAGTCCCGGACGGCGCCTACCGCTACCTCCCCGACGAGCACCGGCTGGAGTTGGTCGGCGAGGGCAACCCCCGGCAGCGGCTCCGCGAGGCCGCGCTGGCAGCCCTGACCCAGCAGGGCGCCCGCACGGCGAACCTCTGGCTGCTGCCGGTGGGCGACGCCGAGGCCGCCGAGGAGCGCTTCGGTGCGCGCTGGTACCGCCTGCAGCAGGCTGCGGCCGGCGCCGCCCTGCACCGGGCCTGCCTGGCCGCCGCGTCCGTGGGCGTGGCCGGCCGGATCCAGAACGACGTGCTCACCCACCTGCTGGACGCCTGGTTCGGTCTGGAGGGGCGCAGGCGCAGTCTGCTGGTGGCGCAGCTGGGCACCGAGCACCCGGCCGGGCCGCGCCCCGAGTTCCGGCTGACCTGGTGAGGAGGAACGGCTCGTGAGCGACACCGTACTGGGCGAGGGCCTGTTGGCCGACGCCATCGCCCGGCGCCCGCCGTCGATGCTGGTGGTGGCGCGCGACGGCTGGGACACCGGCGGCTGGACCGAGGCGCACGAACGGGGCGAGCCCTGGCTGCCGGTGTGGACCGAACTCGACCGGGTCGTGATCGGCCCGCTGGTGCGGCCCGGCGAACCCGGCTGCGCCCGGTGCCTGGAGACCTGGCGCTCCGTCGCACCCGAACGCGCGCCCTGGACGGCCGAACTGCGCGCGGACGGGCGGATCGCGACCAGCCCGTCGGCCTGGCTGTCCGGCTTCGCCGCCGAGGCCGTGCGCGAGCTGCTGCACTCGGGCGTCGCCACGGACCGCTGCTGGTACCTCGACCTGCGCGACCTGTCGCTGACCCGGCACGCGTTCCTCCCGGACCCGCTGTGCGCGGTCTGCGGCGCGCTGCCCGAGGACACCGCGGAACGGGCGGTGATCGCCCCCGTCCCCCGGCCCAAGCCGCGGGCCCGCGCCAGCCGGATCGGCGAACTCTCCGAGGCCCGGCTCACCGAGCTCTACGTGGACGCCGAGACCGGGGTGGTCGCCCCGCCGCGCGGCATGCGCGACTCGATGGTCCCGCTGACCGAATCCGTCCTGGCCGAGTACGGTTACCGGGGCGAGGCGGGGTTCGGGCGCACCCGTGACTTCGCCTCCAGCCGGGCCACCGCCGTCGCCGAGGCACTGGAGCGGCTCGGCGGCCAGTGGCCCTGGGGCAAGCGCACCACCGTGCGCGGCAGTTACGCGGACCTGGCCGGGGACGCCCTGGACCCGCGGTCGCTCGGCCTGCTGGCTCCCGAGCGCTACCGGGAGCCGGACTGCGCCTACCAGCCGTTCACCGAGGACGCGGTGGTGGACTGGGTGTGGGCGTACTCCTTCGTCCGGGCCCGCCCGGTGCTCGTGCCGGAGACCCACGCGTACTACCGGACGCGGTTCCAGCCGAGGGCCCGCCCCGACGACCGCAGGGACAAGCCCTTCACCTTCGAGATCTCCAACGGCTGCGCGCTCGGCGGCTGCGTCGAGGAGGCGATCCTGCACGGGATCCTCGAAGTCGTCGAGCGCGACGCCTTCCTGATGACCTGGTACGCCCGGATGCCGGTGCCCGAGGTGGACCTCGCCCGGGCGCCCGATCCGCGCATCCGGGTCCTCGCGGAACGCATCGAGCGCACCGGCTGCCGGGTGCGGGCCTTCGACATCACCCTGACCGAGGGGATCCGCGCGTTCTGGGTGCTCGCCCAGGACACCACCGGCGACGACACCCGGCCGAAGGTCGTCTGCACCAGCGGCTCGGCCCTGGACCCGGTCGCCGCCGTGCTCACGGCCCTCGGCGAACTGGCACCCATCGTCGAACAGGAGCAGGCCAGGTACCCGGCCGAGGCCGAACGGGCCCGCCGGATGGCCGCCGATCCCGAACTGGTGCGGATCATGACCGACCACTCGCTGGGCAACGCGACGCCCGAGGCCCTCGACCGCTGGTCCTTCCTGCTCGACGGCGACCGCCTGACCGGCTGGGACGAGGTGATCGCCCGCAACCCCTGGCCGCTCCACACCGACCTGCGGGACGACCTCACCGAGGCCGTCGACCGGATGCTGGCGGGCGGCATGGACGTCGTGGTCGTCGACCAGACCTCGCCCCTGCACGAGGCCGCCGGCCTGACCTGCGTCAAGGTGATCGCGCCCGGCGCCCTGTCCATGACCTTCGGCCACCGCAACCGCCGCACCACCGGGCTGTCCCGGCCGCTGGAGGTGCCGTACCGGCTCGGCCACGCCCCGCACCCGCTGACCGAGGCCGACCTCAACCCCCACCCCCACCCCTTCCCGTGACCACCCACGCCACCACCCTCGGAGTACGTGTCGCGGGCCTGCCCGCCGACGTGGTCGAGCAGCTCGCCGACCGGCGACTGCGGCGCGAACTGCTCGCGCTCTCCCGTACGGCCGCCGAACTGCGCAGCGGCGCCGGGGCGCTGTCCGAGCGCTGCCACACCGTGATCGGGGAGCTGCGCGACCCCGCGGCCAAGCCCAGGCTGGTCGCGCTGCGCCGCACCGTGCACCAGCTGCGCGACCCCGCCCGACTGCTCGCCGACCCCCGGACCGCCGCCGCCCTCGGCCCCGAACTCGCCTCGGACATCACCGAGTTCGGTCGAGCGCTGGGCCGCTACCGGGCCGACCGGGCGCAGCTGCCGACGGTGTACGCCGAGGCGGGCCGAGCCGTCGACGCCGCGCTGCGCGAACTCGGCGCGGACCCCCGCTTCGACCAGGGCCTCGCCCACGCCAGCCCCACCCTGCACCAGGTGCTCGGCCGCAGGCCCGGGCGGCAGGAGCTGATCCGGCTGGCCGCCTACGCGGCCCGCGCCGCCGTCAAGACCAGCCCGTTCAGCACCTTCACCGCCAGCGGCCTCGGCCGGTTCGTCCCGGACGGGCCCGCCCTGCGCTGGGCCGCGACCGAGCGGGCGCGGTCGATCGTCGATCTCGACCTGTCGGTCCTCACCCCGCTGGCCGCCGGCGCGACCGAGCCGACCGTCCGGATCAACCCCAGTGCGCGCCTGGAGGGCGACACCGTCCGCTTCCTCGGCCCGGCGCCGGCGGAGGACCTCCTCACCCTGCCGCTGACCCTGGCGCTGCGCCACTGCCTGCGCGCCGCGGTCGCCCGCCCGACCCTCGCCGCGCTGGCGGCGGGCTTCCCCGCGCCGCCGGAGCGGACGGCCGGATACCTGCGCTCCCTCGTGGCCGGCGGACTGCTCCTGCTCCAACCGGACTTCGACGACCAAGGGATCGACCCGCTGGGGCAGTTGGCCGGGACGGTCCCCGCACTGGCTCCCCTCCGGGAAGAGCTGCGCGCCTACGGCGATGCCGGGGGAGCCGACCGGGTCGTCCTCGGGAAGGCGCTCCACGAGCGGCTGCGCGGCGTCGGCGTCACCGGCAAGCTGCGGGACGTGCTGACCGAGCAGTCGGTCATCCCCGGCGTCGTGGTCGAGGCGGGCCTGCCGTCCTGGCAGGAGGCCCTGGACGACCTGGCGCTCGCCTGCCGACTGCTCGCCGTCTTCGACTCCGCACTGCCGTTCAAACTGGCCGTCGCCGCGTTCATCCGGGAGCGCTTCGGCGACGGGGCGACGGTGCCGTTCGACCGGTTCTACGCCGAACTCCTCCGCGACGGCCACGAGGCCAGGCGACTGCACCCCGCCGCCGTCGCCTTCGACCCGACCGGGCTGACCGCGACCCTGGCCGCCAGCCCGGTCGCGGAAGTGCGCCGACTGGTGGACCTGGTCGCCGACCTCCGGCGCGCGCTGCCGGACCGGCGGCGGATCGAGGAGGTGCTCGACGCGCTGCCCGCCTGGGTGCGTCCGGTCGGCTCGGTCGCCGTCTACGCCCAGGGCGACGCCGACGAGTTGATCGTCAACGCGGTCAACTCCGGTTTCGGCCGGGCCCGGTCGCAGGTGCGCCGGCTGCTGCGCCACCTCGGGGACGACCCGCTCCCGGTCGACGCGGTGTACCCGGACGCGCCGACCTACGCGGAGTTCACCCAGACCCTGGCCACCTCGCTCAACCAGCGCGAGCCCGCCCTGCCGGACCGGCTCGACTACCCGCCGCCCGCCCGGCTGACCGTCGGCCTGGACGGCGACGGACTGCCGGCCCTGTTCGACGACGGCGCGGCCGTCAGGCCGGTCCACGGCGGACTCTCCTACGAGCGGCAGTTCCCGCCGGTCATGGCCCTGCTGGTCGAGGCGTTCGGCGAGAACCCGCTGCTGCTGCGCCCCGACCAGCCGCTCCAGCACGACGCGGCAGCCGGCAGCGGGCAGGGCCGGGTGCTGCACGCGCCGCGGCTGAGCATCGGCCGGGTGGTGCTCCGCCGGGCGACCTGGGTGGCCCAGCCGGGGACGCTGCCGTGCCGCGCGGCCGGGCAGTCCGACCCGGACTTCCTGCTCCTGCTGACCACCTGGCTGACCGAACTCGGAATGCCCCCGAGGTTCTTCGTGTCCGTGCTGCCGACCGGCGTCGTCGCGGACGGGTCGGTCGCGAGCGACCGCAGCCGCAAGCCGGTGTACGTCGACATCGGTTCACCACCCCTCGTCCTGGCCTTCGAGCGACTGGCCAGGGACCCGGCGAACGCGGCGGTGTTCCAGGAGGTCGCGCCGAGGCCCGAGGCCGCGCTCCTCGACCACCAGGGGGTGCCCAGAGTCACCGAATACGTCATCGAGCTCAACTGCCGAGGAGACCGGGAATGACAGAGACCGTGTGGCGCACGGTGAACGTGTTCCACCACGAGCCCGACCGCACCGATCTGCTGCTCGACGCGGTGCGCCCGTTCGTCGCGGAGGTGGCCCCCGCGGCGCGGCGGGTGTACTTCCAGCCGCACTGGCGGCGCGGGCCGCACGTGCGGATCGTGGTCCAGGCGAGCGCGGAGGTCTTCGACGGCGTCGTCGCACCCGCCGTGGCCGACGTGCTGGAGCCCTACCTGCGGGCGCACCCGTCGACCGTGGTCCTGGACGAGCGGGCCTCGCACGCCGAGCACGTCCGGCTCGCCGCGGTGGAGCGCGAACGCGGCCCGCTGACCCCCTGGGCGCCCGACAACAGCGTCGGGACGGAGCCGTACGACCGGCGCGAGCACGTGCTCGGCGGACCGGCCGCCGCCGACCTGCTCGCCGACTACTACGTCGACAGCAACGACCTGGTGTTCGGGATCCTCGACCGGATCCGCGACGGCGGCTCGAAGACGGCCCTCGCGGTGGACCTCTTCATCGCGGCGGCGCACCGCTTCCTCCCGCCGGTGACGTACGGGTACATGTCCTACCGCGGACACGCCGACGCCTTCCTGGCGAAGAACCCCGACGGCCTGCGCGCCCGCTTCGACCAGGTCTACGAGGCCAACGCCGGCGCCTTCCGGCAGCGGGTCGTCGAGATCACCGCGGCCGCGGACCACCACGACGCGGTGCGCTTCGGCGAACTCCTCGACGTCCTGCTGCGCTACCGCGACCGGGCCGACGGGCTGATCGGCACCGGCGAGCTGGCGCTCGACACCGACCCGAACGGCGACCCGGAGGCCTGGGGCGCCACCTGGAGCGCCTGGTCCGACCGCAGCCCGTTCCACCGGGTGCTCGGCGGTCACCGCCCGGCGGCCGAGCAGCTCGGCGGCTGGCACACCTTCAAGCGGTACCGGGTCGTCCTCAACTGGATGTACCTCAACATGTACCGGCTCGGCATCGGCGAGCTGGAACGCAACCTGATCTGCCACGTGGTCTCCCGGGCCGTGGAGGACGTCCACGGAGTCACCGCGATGGACCGCATCGAGGACCTGATCGGGTTCGTCGACGGCGGCGGTCGGCTGTGACCGGTCCGGGCACCCGAGGAAGGACGACGCGATGACGCACGCCGTCACCGTCAGCGAACTCGTCAAGCGCTACCACCCGCACGCCCCGGCGGCCGTGGACGGCCTGAGCTTCACCGTCGAGCGGGGCGAGGTCTTCGGCCTGCTCGGCCCGAACGGGGCCGGGAAGTCCACCACCGTCGGCGTGCTGACCACCCGGATCCGCCCGACCTCCGGTCGGTGCCTGGTGCTCGGCACCGACGTGGTGGCCCGGCCGGCCGCCGCCAAGCGGCTGCTCGCCGTCGTACCGCAGCGGCAGAACCTGGACCGCTCCCTCGACGTGCGGCAGAACCTGCTCTTCCACGCGCGCTACCACGGCGTCGGCCGGGACGAACGGACCGGCCGCGCCGAGGAGTTGCTCGACCTGATGGGGCTCACCGAGCAGGCCGGCCAGCGGGTCGAGCGGCTCTCCGGCGGCCAGGCGCAGCGGGTCGTCATCGCGCGGGCCCTGATGCACGCGCCCGAGGTGCTGTTCCTGGACGAGCCGTCGACCGGCCTGGACCCGCAGTCCCGGCTGTTCCTGCACGAGCGCATCCGCGACCTGCGCGAGCGCGGCGTCACCGTGGTGCTCACCACCCACGACATGGACGAGGCCGAGAGCCTGTCCGACCGGATCGGCATCGTCGACCACGGCCGGCTGCTCGCCCTGGACACCCCGCGGGCACTGACCGGGGCCCTCCCGGGCGGCACCACCGTCACCGCGCAGGTCCGCGGTGAGCAGGTGCCGAGCGCCGGGATCCTGGAGGCGCTGACCGGGCTGCCCGGCGCCGACGGCGTCGAGCACGACGCGCCGCAGGGGAGCGGCGGCAGCCAGTACTTCCGGGTGCGGACCGAGAAGGACCCGTCGGCCCTGCTGCCGGACGTGCTGCGCGCGGTCGCCGACCGGGGGGCCGAGCTGGTCGACCTGTCGATCGCCCGGCCGAGCCTCCAGGACGTGTTCATCAGCCTGACCGGAAGGGAACTGCGGTGACCACTGCGACCGAAGGCGCCGACCGGCTTCCCCGGGACGGCGTCGGTCCCGTGACGCGGACCTTCCTGGCGGTGCTCTGGCGCGACGTCTACACCACCACCCGCCGACCGACCGCCTTCCTGCTCCAGGTGATCGTCCAGCCGCTGCTGCTGTTCTTCGTCTTCGGCAAGGTGCTCGGCGAAGCCGGTTACACCAAAGGCGACTTCGGGGCGACGCTGCTGCCCGGGGTGATGGCGCTCAACGCGCTGCTCGTCGCCCTGGAGAACACCGCGATGCCGCTGATCATGGACTTCTCGTGGTCCGGCGAGATCGAGGACCGGCTGCTCGCACCGATCCCGGGCGAGCTGGTCGCGGTCGCCAAGCTGGCCTACGGCACGCTGTGCGGACTGTTCGCCGGACTGGTCATGGCGCCGGTCGGGTTCCTGGTGCTGGGCACCACCGGCTGGCCGCCCACGAGGTGGCCGGGGGTGCTGCTGGTCCTGGTCCTCGGCGCGGCGACCGGTGCCGCCCTCGGCCTGGCGCTCGGCACGGTCGTGTCGCCGGACCGCATCGGCGTCACCTTCGCGATCGTCCTCGCCCCGCTGACGTTCACCGGGTCCGTCCAGTACTCCTGGTCCTCCCTCGACCAGCTGAGGTGGTTCCAGGTGGTCTCCGCGCTCAACCCGCTGACCTACGTCAGCGAGGGCCTACGGGCCGCGGCCCAGGCCGGACCCCCGTCGGCGATCCCGCTGTGGACGGACCTGGCGGTGCTGCTGCTCGCCCTGGCGGTCACCGTGGCGGTCGGGATCAGGGGATTCATGGCCCGGGCGCTCGGCTGAGGCGGCCCGGGGTAGGAAACCACATGGAAACCAAGGAGGATGACGGATGAACAGGAACCTCAGGGCCGCCGCGCCGATGGTCTACGCGGCGCTCGTGGTCGGCGGCTTCATGATCAGCTCCCCGATCGGCGTCGGTGTCTGCGTGGTGGGCGGGATACTGCTCGGCGCCCTGTACGTGACCACCAACGGCGGTGGCCGCGACCGGAGGCGTGACCGGAGGGACGACGACCGGTAGGGGCACGGCCGGAACCGCGGCCACCCCCCGGGGGGGCCACCCGGGCAATACACCACCCGGGTGGACC
>NZ_JBHYGR010000015.1:68721-94405 GCF_042738155.1 Kitasatospora sp. NPDC059088
ACCGGGGGGGGCCGCGACGGGCGGCGGGCCCGGCGGCACGCCCCCGGGTCGGGGCCCGGCCGCACCCGCGCCCCCCCCCGGGGGCGCACGCCGGTCAGAGCCAGCCGCGGGTGCGCGCGATCTTGGCCGCGTCGGTCCGGTTGCGCGCGCCCAACTTGGCCATCGCACTGGACAGGTAGTTGCGGACGGTCCCCTCGGCCAGGCACAGGCGCGCCGCGATCGCGGCGTTGCCGGCCCCGTCCGCGACCGCCCGCAGCAGCTCCCGCTCCCGCTCCGTCAGCGGATCGGCGGCGTCCCACGCGGCCACCGCCAACTCCGGCGCGACCACCCGCTCGCCCGCGTGCACCCGGCGCAGCGCGGCCGCCAGCTCGCCGATCGGCGCGTCCTTGAGCAGGTACCCGGACACCCCGGCGTCCACCGCGCGCCGCAGGTAGCCGCTGCGCGCGAAGGTGGTCACGATCAGCACCCGGGTCGGGTCGCCCAGGCGGTTCAGCTCCACGGCCAGGTCCAGACCGGTGCGGCCGGGCATCTCGATGTCGGTCACCAGCACGTCCGGCCGGTGCTCGCGCACCGCGGCCAGCGCGTCGTCGCCGTTGGTCGCCGTCGCCACCACGGTGATGTCCGCCTGGAGGTCCAGCAGGGACGCGAACGCGCCCAGCACCATGCCCTGGTCCTCGGCCAGCACCACCCGGATCATCCGTTCACCGCCACCGGCACCGTGATGACCAGCGTCGTACCGGCCGAGCCGGAGCGCTGCACCGCGCCGCCGAGTTTCGCGATCCGCTCCCGGAGCCCGGTCAACCCGGTGCCCTCCGGGGCGTCGCCGCCGATGCCGTCGTCCGCGATCACCAAGCGCACCCGTTCCTCGTCCGTGTCCAGTCCGATGCGGCAGGTGGCGGCCCGCGCGTGCCGGGCCACGTTCGTCACCGCCTCCCGGAGTGCCAGCCCCAGTTCGTGGTCGGTCGCCGCGAGCAGGGCCGGTTCCTCGGCACAGCGCACCCGCAAGGTCACCCCGGTCCCGGCCAGCGTACGCCGTGCCACCTCCAGCTCCGCGCGGACGGTGGTCCGCCGCCAACCGGTGACGGTACTGCGCACCGCGGCCAGCGCCTCCCGGGCGTTGCGCTCGATCTCCTCGGCCTCGGCGCGCGCCCGTTGCGGGTCGGCGAGCACCAGCTCCTTGGTCAGCTGCGCGCGCATCACCACCGCGGTCAGCGAGTGCCCGAGCAGGTCGTGGAGGTCGCGCGCGATCCGTTCGCGTTCCGCCAGCGTGGCGAGCAGTTCCACCTGCGAGGTGCGCAGCCGCTGGTTCTCCGCCTCCTGCCGCCGGTCGCGCTGCCGGAGTTCGAGCAGCCCGACCACCCAGATCATCACGAGCGCCGACGCGAAGCCCAACAGCCGGTAGGGGAGCGGCACCTGCGACAGCAGCGCGGTGCCGCAGTCCAGCACGGTCAGGCCGGCGAACCACCGCCGGGCGACGGGCCAGGGCAGCGCGTTGCCCGCGGCCGCCGCCGCGTAGATGAACAGCACGCTCGCGGCGGCGTTGAACGGCGTGGCCAGCGCGCCCAGCACGGCCATCGGCACCACGGAGGCCCAGACACTCCACGCCGACCGCCCGCGCAGCAGGGCCAAGGTGTACAGCAGCACCGTGGCCGCGCACACCGTGATCGCCAGCGGCCACTCCCACCGGTCGGGCGCCGGCGAGAAGTACGGCTGCGCCGGCATGAACAGCAGGTAGCCGAGGTAGACCCACTCCCAGGTCCGCAGCCGTTCGGCCACGGACCGGGGGGCGGCGCCGTCGAAGTCGCTCACCGCCGCCTCAGATCCGCGCGTGCCGGTAGGAGAGCGCCGCCGCACCCGCCGCCACCGCCGTGGTGACCAGCAGGGCGAGCACGTGGATCAGCGCGGTGCCGTCACCGAGTTGGGCGAGCCCGAGCTGGGCGAGGTGGTAGGTGGGCAGGAACTCGGCGGTCTGCCGCACGACCGAGGGCAGCAGCCGGATCGGGATCCACAGCCCGGACAGCACCGCCAGCGGGAACAGCACCGCGTTGAGCAGCGCGACCGCCGCCCCCGGGCGGAACCGGAAGCCGACCGCCACGCTGAACAGCGTGAACGGGACGGTGCCCAGCAGCAGTACCACCGCCACCCGCAGCAGCGCCCAGGGCGAGGCGTGCAGCGTGCCGAAGGCTGCGGCCGCCACCCCCATCAGCGCCAGCACGCCCACCCCGTAGAGCAGCGCGGCGGTGGCCTTGGCGGCCAGGCTGATCCAGACCGGGACCGCGGAGACCCGTTTCATCCGCAGCCAGCCGAGGTCCCGGTCCTGGGCGACCCCGACCCCGGGTTGCAGGGAGGCGACGGTGATCACGCCGTAGGTGCCGAAGGTGGCCACCATCGCCGTACCGGCCGAGAGGCCCTGCACGGCGCCCTGCCCGTACAGCAGGTTGAACAGGACGAAGAAGCCGACCGGCATCAGGATGCCGAAGAACAACGAGGTGGGCTCCCGCACGATCGACCGGAGTTCGTCCCTCAACTCGGACCGGAAGACCCGCCCCAGTACCACGTTCACGCCGCCGCCCTGCCTTCCCGAGTACGTTCCGAGGCGTCATCACGGCCGTCGGTGAGTGCGACCACGGCCTCCGCCAGGCCGGCGTCCTGCACGCGCAGCTCCGACAGCTCCGGGTCGAGATCCAGCAGCACGCGCAACAGGTCCTCCGGCGAGCGGGTCTGGATCGTCACCAGCTCGTGCTCCCGGCCGACCCGGAGCACGCCCGGCAGCCGCTCCAGCTGCTCCTGGTCGAGGCCGGTCCGGACGGTCACCGTACGGTCCGGCAGCCGGGCCACCAGCTCCTGCGGCGGCGCGTCCGCCAGGATCCGGCCGCGGTCGAGCACCACCACCCGGTCCGCCAGGGCCGCGGACTCCTCGATCAGGTGGGTGGTCACCAGCACCGCGGCGCCCTGCGCCCGGCGCTCCGCCAGGACCTCCCAGAAGTGCCGCCGGGCCCGGGTGTCCAGACCGACCGTCGGTTCGTCCAGCACCAGCAGCGCCGGCTCGGTGACCAGCGCCATCGCCAGCTGGACCCGCTGCCGCTGGCCGCCGGAGAGTTTGGAGACCCGCCGGCGCGCCAGCTCGGTCAGCCCGAGCTCCGCCAGGACCGGACCGGCGGCCGTCGCCCGCAGCCCGCCGCGGACGGCGGCGCCGCGCACCAGCTCGTCCACGGTCAGCGTGTTCGGGAACCCCAGGGTCTGCTGCGCCACGCCCAGACGGCGGCGGGTCGCCGCGCGGCGCGGGTCACCGCCCATGATCCGCACCGTCCCCTGCTGCGGCGCGAGCAGGCCGACCGTGAGTGCCACCAGGGTCGACTTCCCGGCGCCGTTGGGGCCGAGCAGTGCGACGCACTCGCCCGGACCGACCCGCAGGTCCACGCCGTCCAGCGCGAGCGTCTCTCCGTACCGGTACCGCAGCCCTTCGGCCGTCAGCACCGCCTGTGTCGTTGCCATGGTCACCAGACTCCCGTCCGGTGACCGCGCGCGGCAGTGCCGCCGTGTCACCGGCCCGAGATGACGAAAGTCATCCCTGCGCGCCGGAGCTTTCCCGGGCGGGAGGGATCGGGGGTGCTCGCACTATAGCGGGGGCACGTGAACCGGCGAGCGGGCCGATCACGGATTCCGGCTCCCGGGGAGGCGTACGGGGCAGTGGGGCCGGACCGGCCGGGCGCACCAGGCCGCCCGTCCGGTCCGGGGGCGGGCCCGCTCCGCCGTGATGGCCGCCGACCGGGCCCGAAGGCTCAGGCGCACCAGAACAGGACCGGCTTGCAGGACGGTGTCGGCGTGGAGGTCGGCGTCGGCGTGGGCGCGGTCGGGCCGGGCGCGGGCCGGGTGGGCGGCGCCGGGGTGGGCTGCGCGGGCTGGGGCGCGGACGGCTCGACCGGGGCCGCCGGGCGGGACGGGGCGGCGGTCGTCCGCGACGCGCCGGGCCGGGTGGCGGTGACCGACGGCTGCGCCGGGGAGCTCGCCCTGCTCGGCTCCGCCGACGCCGTCGGGGGAGCGCTGACGGTCCCTCGGGTGGACGGCGCGACCACCGACGCGGACGCCGTCGTACCGCCCGGGGGGAGCGGAACCGCAGAGCCGTCGCCCTCGCCGAAGGCGACCACCGCGGTGGCCAGTCCGCCCGCCGCCGCGCCGAGCGCGACCAGGCCGACCAGGGCGCCGCGCCGCCGGCTCGTCCGCCGCCGGGCCCTCCGGGGTGCGGGGGCCGCGGTGGGCGCGGCCGGGACCGGGCGTTCGGGCTCCTGCTGGGGGAGCGCCTCCTGCGGTCGCCCGCAGCCTGGGCAGGAGAGCGCGCCGTTGAGGTGTCGTTGGCAGAGCGTGCAGTAACTCATTCGATCTTCCGTAGGTGCCCGCGTGCCGTGCCGGGTGTCTGCGGAGCCTACGCAGGTCGGCCCCGCTCGCGACACCGGTTCGGCGCGGGGCTTCTGCGGAGATCGCGTGGGGTTCGCGTGAGCACGAACCGGTCGCCCCGCGGCGGCGCGGCCACGGGTCGCGGCCTCCGGCTGCGCACTCCCACGTGCAGCCCGAGGCCTCCCCGGCCTTCCGTCGGGAGCGCCCCAACGCCGCTCCGTCCGAAGGGAGTTCGAAGGCGGACGACCCTAGTGTCGGAGGTTCGGCGGGGGCGGGGGGAGGGTGTCGGCCCCCGGCGCCGGTTCCGGCCAGACCAGCAGGACGGGACAGGGGGCGTGGTCGACGACGAAGCGGGTGGCCGGCCCGAGGCTGTGGGGCCCCAGCCGGGTGCGGTCGCCGTCCCGGGCCAGGACCAGCAGCTCGGCCCCCTCCGCCGCGGCGACCACCTCGCGCTCGGTGCGGCCGCTGCGCTCCACCCGGGTGCAGGGCCGTCCGAGCCGGTCGGCGGCGGCGTCCAGGAGGTGCCGCCCCGAGGCGGCGGCGAGGCGTTCCACCTGGTCGCCGGGGTCGCGCTCGCGGTGGCCGCGCCCCAGCAGGCCGGCGAAGGCGCCGTGGGCGACGCCGGGGACGTCCTGGCCGCTGACGTGCAGCAGGACGAGCTCGGCGTCCTGCGGCGCGTGGACGCGGGCGGCGTCGACGCAGGCGGGCCAGGTGCCTTCGGCGATCCAGACGACGACGGTCACGGTGTCGGCCTCCTCGTGCTCAGACTCCGATGATCTGCAGGGACCCCCACAGTGCCACCACGGACAGCGTCAGGGCGGCGGGGACGACGAGCAGCCCGAGCCGGGTGAACTCGCCCAGGCCGATCTCGGTGTCGTGCTCGCGGACGATCCGCCGCCACAGCAGGGTGGCCAGCGAGCCCGCGTAGGTGAGGTTGGGGCCGATGTTCACCCCCAGCAGCACGGCCAGCACGGCGCCGGAGCCGGAGGGGACGGCGAGCGGGAGCAGCACCAGGGTGGCGGGCAGGTTGTTGATGACGTTCGCCAGGACGGCCGCCAGCGCCGCGACCCCCAGCAGGGCGGGCAGCGAGGTGCCGGCCGGGACGAGGTGTCCGAGCGCGGAGGCCAGCCCGTTGTCGACCACCGCCCGGACCACGATGCCGAGCGCGAGGACGAAGGCCAGGAACGGCACGGCGGCCGAGCGGACGATCGCCGCCGGGGAGGTGCGGCGCCGGGCGAGCGCCCGGACGGCCAGCACCAGGGCACCGGCCGCGGCCGCCCAGGCCGGGTCGATGCCGACGACCGAGGTCAGCACGAAGCCGGCCAGTGTGCCCGCCACGGTGAGCAGGGCGAACAGCGGCATCTGCGGTGCCGCCACCTCGGTGTCGGGCGCGGTGCCCGGCTCCAGGTCGGTGGCGAAGAAGCGGCGCAGCACCGCGTACTCGACGGCGATCGCCGCCAGCCAGGGCAGCGCCATCAGGGCGGCGAAGCGGGTGAAGCTGAGTCCGCTGGCGGTGAGGGCCAGCAGATTGGTGAGGTTGGAGACCGGCAGCAGCAGCGAGGCGGTGTTGGACAGGTGGGTGCAGGCGTACAGGTGCGGCTTGGGGCGGGCGCCCAGCCGGGCGGCGGTGGCGAACACCACCGGCGTCAGCAGCACCACGGTGGCGTCCAGGCTGAGCACCGCCGTGACCACCGACGCGACGACGAACACCTGCGCCAGCAGCCGGCGCGGACTCCCGGCCGCGGTGCGGGCCATCCACGCCCCGCAGGCGCGGAACAGTCCCTCGTCGTCGCACAGCTTCGCCAGCACCAGCACGGCCGCGAGGAACCCGATCACCGGCCCGAGCCGCTCCGCCTCGGCCACCGCGTGCGCCCACGGGATCGCCCCGGTGGCGACCACCAGCCCCGCCGCCGGCACCGCGACCACCGCCTCCGGCCACCCCCACGGCCGGGCTACCGCACCGACCAGCACCAGGACCAGCAGGCCGACGGACAGCGCTTCGGCGAACGACGTACTCAGGGTCCTGCTCCTCGCGGGCGGCGGTGACGACGGCACCCATCGAACCAGAGCTCCCCGGACCGCGGCACCTCAGGAGGGGTTCGGCGGTGTGACCGCCACCATCCTGCACGACCCGGAGGCCCGTCAGTCCCGCTCCCGGCCGAAGGAGGAGGGCGCGGTCGGCAACGGATCCGGCCAGACGCCCCGCTCGGACAGGTGGAGGACGAGGGCGGCGATGTTCCAGGCGTCGTCCTCGCCGCGGTGGTGACGGCCTTCGAGCCGCCGCCCGGCGAGCTCCAGGGCCTGCGCCATGCCGGGGCGTTTGCGCAGGCCGTACGCCTCGGTGAAGACGATCTTGGCGTTGGTGTGGCTTCGGCCGAAGGGATAAGGCGTCCGGGTGGACTGGCACTGCCGGGTGAACTGGTTGCGGTCGTAGTCGCCCCAACTGGCCCACGGGCGGGACCCGGCGTGGTGTTCGGTCGCCAGCAGCCGGCACGCCTCGGCGAAGCTGACCCCGCCGTCCACCTCCTGTTGGGTGAGGCCGGTCAGCTCCGTGCAGAACTCGCTGACCGTGGACCGGGCGGGGCGTACCAGGATCCGGTGCCGGGCGAGGCGTTCCGCGGTGGTCAGGTCGACGACGGTCAGCCCGATCTCGATGATCTCGCTGACCGCGCCCTGCGGTTCGCCGCGGGCCCAGCAGGTGGCCTCGATGTCCACGACGTTCAGGAGCCGCTCGGCCCCGGTGCTGTCCATGGCGGAAGCGTAGGGACGAGGGGTGGGCGGGGCACCTGGATTTCTCCTGCTGTCCTGGTCGTGGGGCCCCGGCGGGGATCAGGCCCGGGCGAGAGCCTCGTCCGGGCGGCTCGCCTCGGCGGCCGGGGCCTGGGCGGCCCAGCGGCGGGCGAGCACGGCGCAGACCATCAGCTGCAGCTGGTGGAAGAGCATCAGCGGCAGCACCATCAGCCCGGCCGTCGCGCCGGGGAAGAGGACGGCGGCCATCGGGACGCCGCTGGCCAGGCTCTTCTTGGAGCCGCAGAAGACGATCGCGATCAGGTCGCCCCGGTCGAAGCCGAGGCGGCGGCCGCCCAGCAGGGTGACGGTCAGGACCAGGGCCAGCAGCGCGGACTCGACCGCCAGCAGGGCGGCCAGCCGGGGCAGGGAGAGCGTGGCCCACATCCCGCCGACGACGGCGGCGCCGAAGGCGCTGTAGACGACCAGCAGGATCGAGCCGCGGTCCACCAGGGAGAGGACGGAGCGGTGGCGGACCGTCCACGGGGCGATCCAGCGGCGCAGCACCTGGCCGGCGGCGAAGGGCAGGAGGAGTTGTTCGGCGATCTCCAGCACGGTGCCCGGCGAGATGCCGCCCCTGGTGTGCAGGAGGGCGGCGGCGAGCAGCGGGGTCAGGAGGATGCCGAAGAGGCTGGAGAAGGTCGCGCTGCAGACCGCGGCGGCGGTGTTGCCGCGGGCGATGGAGGTGAAGGCGATCGAGGACTGCACGGTGGAGGGCAGCAGGGTCAGGAACAGCAGGCCCTGGTAGAGCTCGGGTGGCAGGACGCTCGGTACCAGCAAGTGGGCGGCTGTTCCGAGCAGGGGGAAGAGGACGAAGGTGACGGCGAGCACGGTGGTGTGCAGTCGCCACTGCTTGAGTCCGTTCCAGGCATCGCGGGCGGAGAGCCGGGTGCCGTAGAGGAAGAACAGCACGGCGACCCCGGCGGTGGCCGCGTCCGAGACGACCGGTGCGGCGGCGCCGCGGGCGGGGAGCAGGGCGGCGACCAGCACGGTGCCGAGCAGGGAGGCGATGAACGGGTCGATCCGCAGGCGGGAGCGGAGGAGGCGGAGCGGGGTGTTCGGGCGGATCGGGGTCTTCGGGCGGGGCATGGTTCTCCGCGCTGGTGGTTCGGCTGGGACGGCCTCAGCCTGCCGTCCGTTCGGGTGAGTGGGAATCCCGCTGGCCGCACTCACTGTCATCATGATTCGTGATATCAGCGGATAGGCTGGCCGGATGTTCGATCCGGTGCAGTTGAGGTCCTTCCTCGCGGTGGCCCAGACCGGCGGCTTCACCCGCGCCGCCCAACGGCTGGGGCTACGGCAGTCGACGGTCAGCCAGCACGTGCGGCGGCTGGAGGAGGCCGCCGGCCGGCGGTTCTTCCTGCGCGACACCCACTCCGTGCAGCTCACCGGCGAGGGCGAGGAGATGCTCGGCTTCGCCCGGACGATCCTGGAGGCGCACGAGCAGGCACTCGACCACTTCGCGCGGACGCAGGTGCGCGGGCGGGTGCGCTTCGGCGCCTCGGAGGACTTCGTCCACACCGAACTGCCGCAGATCCTGCGGGGCTTCCGGCGGCGCAACCCCCAGGTCGACCTCGAACTCACCGTCGGACTCAGCGCCGTGCTCTACGAGCAGCTGGCCGACGGGCGGCTCGACCTGGTCCTCGGCAAGCGCCCGCCGGGCGGCGACGCCCAGGGCCAACTGGTCTGGCAGGACCGGCTGGTGTGGGCCGCGGCGGAGGACTTCCGGCTGGACCACCCGGCGCAGCCGCTGCCGCTCATCGTCTACCCGCCGCCCAGCATCACCCGGGCCCGCGCCCTGGAGGCCTGCGAACGCGACGGCCGCCCCTGGCGGATCGCCTGTACCAGCACCAGCCTCTCCGGGGTCCGGGCCGCCGCGCTGGCCGGTCTCGGCGTGGTGCCGCACGCCCGCAGCCTGATCCCGTCGGGCCTGCGGCCGCTGCCCGACCAACCGGGCCTGCCGGACCTGGGCACCACCGACTTCGCCCTCACCACCGGGCGCACCACCGCCCGCGGCCCGGCCCGGGCGCTCGCCCAAGCCGTCCTCGCGGACGCCTTCCGGCTGCACCGTGCCCCCACGGCGGGGGAGGCACCGGCTGCTGGGGAAACCCGCTGGTGAGGGGCGTTCGGAGCAACGTAGACTCCCGTGCTCGTGACCGAGACCTCCGCCGCCGCTTCGATACCCGGCCCCGCTGACGTACCGCCCGGCCGGGCCGACGTGCCGCCCGCCGCGCCGCCGGCGGACGGGCTGCCGACCGCCGATGCCGAGCTCGTCGCCGCGGCCGTGTCCGCCGCCGGGCGGGGCATGGTCGGGCGGGAGACGGTGGCCGAGGTGGTGGCGCTGTGCGCCGTCGCCGGGGAGCACCTGCTGGTGGTCGGCCCGCCCGGGACGGCCAAGTCGGAGGCGGTCCGGCGGGTCGCGGCGCAGCTCGGCGGGCGGTACTTCGAGTACCTGCTCGGCCGCTTCACCGAGCCCAACGAACTGTTCGGACCGGTCGACCTGCGCCGCCTGCGGGAGGGCCGGGTCGAGTTCGAGACCGCCGGGATGCTGCCCGAGGCCGAGATCGCCTTCCTGGACGAGGTGTTCCTCGGCTCCACCGCCGTCCTGAACACCCTGCTCGGCCTGCTCAACGAGCGGGTCTTCCGGCGCGGTGGCACCGTGCTCGCCAGTCCGCTGCGGATCTGCGTCGGCGCGGCCAACCACCTGCCCGGGGACCCGGCGCTGGCCGCCTTCGCCGACCGGTTCCTCGCCCGGGTCTTCGTCGAACCCGTCGCCGACGGCCGGCTGGAGGAACTCCTGGAGGCCGGCCGCCGCCCGGCCGCGCCCGCCGTCACCGGCGACCTGCTCGGCGCCCTCGACCGGCTGACCGCGGCCGCCCGCCACTGCGACCTCGACGCCGTCACCCCGCTGCTGGCCACCGCGCTGCGCCGACTGCGCTCGGCCGGCGTCCCGGTCAGCGACCGGCGGGCCGTGCGCTCGCAGAACCTGGTCGCCGCGGCCGCCGTCCTGGACGGTCGCACCGCCGCCTCCGCCCGCGACCTCTGGGTGCTCCCGCTGATCGCCCCCACCGCAGACACCCAGGCGCTCGCCCGCGAGGCCCTCGCCGACCTGATCGACCGGGCCGCCAACCACAGCCTGGCGCACACCGCGGAGGAACTCTCCCGCAGCACCGCGGCCCGCGCCGAGCGCCTGCTGCGGACGGGCACCGCGCTGCTCGCCGAACACGGCGGGCTGTCGGACGGCCAGGACTCCCGGCTGCGGCTGGAGGCCGTGCTGCGCGAGATCGACGCCGGGTTCGACCCGGCGGACCTGCCGGCGCCGCTGACCGGGCTCCGGGCCGGGCTGGTCGCGGCGGTCACGGCGGGTGGGGTGGGCGCTGCGGGTGCGGTGGTCACGTCCGGCGTGGCGGTCACGGCGGGCGTGGCGGTCGCACCCTCGTGACCGGTGTCCCGCTCCGCTGGGAGCGCCGTGAACCACCGCTCGAACCGGTCGCCGTCCTCGCCCTCGGCGCTGCCGTCCCCGCCCTCGCGAGCGCGACGCGCGCCCGGCTGACGGCCGGGCACAGGCTTGCTGTGGCAGCCGACGGGACGGCGCTGCTGGTCCTCGGCGAGGCGCCGGACCTGCCCTGGGCCGACGGCGCCCGCTACCTGGGCGAGGACGACGGCGTGCTGGTCCCGACCACGGCCCGCCCGCAGCCCGGCGCGGCCCTGTGGCGGGTGGCGCTCGGGGCGGCGGACGGGCAGCTGTGCGTCCTCGTCCCCGGCCACGCGCTGGTCGGCGACCGGCCGGCGCCCGTCCGGGACCCGGCGGACCTGGACCGCTTCTTGGAGCCCGGCACCGGGGAGCCGGGCAGCGGGGAGCCCGGCAGCGAGGAGCCGGGAGGGCAGGCCCCGCGCAGCGGTGCGGAACGGGTGTACGAGCAGTGAGGGCCTGGACGGTGGAGCCGTACGAAGTGGAGCGGAGCGCAAGCGTGGGCAGCGGGGCGACGGTCGGGGACCTGGACGGGCGGACGGTGCTGCCGGACGAACCGGCGCTCGGCCGGGTCGAGGAGCAGTGCGTGCGGCCGGCGCGGGTGCGTCGATCGTGACCGCCGCGCTCGCGCCCTGGGCCGGGACGCTGTCCGCGCTCACCCCCGAACTCGCCACCGCGCTGGGCCCCTTGCTGCGCCGCCTGGACGCCCTGATCGGCGCGCAGGAGCCCGTCGCCGGATCCGAGGGCGAGCCGGACGGCTACGGCGGCCTGGCCCGCGGCCGACGGCCGGAGCGGCTGCTGCCCGCCGAGTGGCTGCTCGCCGAGGAGTACCCGGAGGAGTTCCTGCGCCGCTGGAGCGAGGGTGAACTCCTGGAGCTGGAAACCGAGTTGCGCACCCCCGAGAGCCGCGGCCAGGTGGTCGTGCTGGTGGACGCCGGACCGGCCCAGGCGGGCGCGGCGCGGCTGGTCCAGCTGGCCGCGCTGCTCGTGCTGCACCGCCGGGCGGCGGCCCGGGGCAGCGAACTGCTGGTCGGCGTCCTGGGGGACCCGCCCGGGCGGCTGATCGGCGGCGACCTCGCCGAACTGCTGCCGCGCTGGCTCAAGGCCCGGCAGCACACCGACCCCGAACCCGAGGACGTCCGGTACGCGGAGCGGGCGCTGGACCCGGCCGCGCAGTGCTGGCTGCTCACCTCGCCCCGGCTGGCGGCCCGGCTGCCCGCCCGGCGGCGCACGGTGGCGAGCGAGGAGACGGGCTGGAGCGCGAAGGGCACCGCCGGAGTGACGGTCCGGGTGGACGGCGGCTCGGCCGTCGAGCTGCCGCTGCCCCCGGCGCGCGTCGCGGTCCGGGCCCTGCGTGGCCGCGGCTTCCGGGCCTCCGCCCAGCTCGACGCCCAACTGCCCGCCGTCGGCGGGGCGTTGCCCGCGTTCACCACCGGCGCGGCCACCCTGCTGGCCCGGGGCCGGCACAGCGATGTGCTGATCGCCCTGGCGCTGTCGAGCGCGGGGGCCCCCGACGGTGCCACTCGCCCGCGCCGCCACGAGCTGTTCGGCCCGGTGATCGCGGCCGCGCGCACCAGCGGGCGGCTGCTGGTGCTGTGCGTGCGCAACGACCGGCTGGAACTCCACGTCAGCGGACGGGCGTTGAGCGACTCCGACGGCTACCGGATCAAGTCGGCGGCCGTCGGCCTGCCGGAGATCGGCTCCCCGGAGTTCGCCGAGCTGATGGCCCGGCCGGTGCTGCCGCTGCTGCGCGAGGGCGACGCCCTGATGCTGCCGGTGGCCGGCCGCTGGCGCCGGATCGAGCGTGGCGGGCGGGTGTCGGAGGTCGGACCGGTCGTCTCCACCGCGGGCGGTCACCCGTTCCGGTTCGCGCGGGAGCCCCGGCTGTCGCCCGTCCGGCTGCCCGCCGACGCGGCCGGGGCGCCGCACCTGGTGCACGGCGGCGGCTCCGTCGGCTGGTCGGCGGACGGGCGGACCTGGGAGGTCCGCCCGGCCCGGGGCGAGCAGCGCCGGATCCGCATCGGGGAGGGGGAGAGCGAGGTGATCGGACTGGTCGAGGACGGCTTCGAACCCGTCCTGATCACCTGCACCCGGGCCGCGGGGCTGGTCCGCGCTGTCCGGGCCGACGCGGTCCGCACGCTCACCGCGCTCTCCGGCGGTACGACCGCCCCCGCCGTCCACCCCCGGTTGCCGCTGATCGCCGCCGAACCCCGCCCGGGCCGGGTGGTGGTGGCGAACGCGACCGACGGGCGCACCCATGCCGTGATCAGGAGCACCGACTGATGAGCAGTTCCACGACCGGCGGCCGCCTGGCGAGCAGCGCTGCGACCGGCGGTCCCGTGACGGGCGGCCCGGTCGTCGACGCGGCCGGGTTCCTCCTCGACGTGCCGCTGATCGGCGTCGCCGAGGCGGCCGAACGCGTCCTCGCGCACTGGCAGTCCGGCGCCCGGCTGAGTGAACTGCCGGACGGGCGCTGGCTGTTGCAGCTGCCCGAGCCGGTGCGGACCCGTACCGACCGGGCGCCCGGCGCGCCGCTGCACGCCGTCGGCGGGGCGCTGGCGACGAGCCCGGGGCAGACCGGCCGGTCCGGTGAACTGGTGCTCACCAGAGGTGACCTGACGGAGCATCAGGTATTGGCCGAGCTGCCGGACGTGGACCCCTCGGACTGGTTGGACCTGGGCGGGCTCACCCTCCACCGACTGGGCCCGGTCGGCACCCCCGTCGAGGCCGAACCGGTCGGGACGGACCTGCCGCGCCCGGCCGCCGTGGACCTGCGCGCCGCGGCCGGCGTCCCCGGGCGCAGCCGGCGGGCGGGGCGGCTGCTGGCCGGGCCGCGTCCGGGTGCCGCGAAGGCGCGCCGGATCTCCGGGGTCGTGACCGGCCTGGTGTTCGCGCTGGGCCTGTCCTTCCTGGCCTCGGTCGTGGCGACGGGGGTGCCCAAGGCGCCCGTGATCGTCCTTCCGGTGACGATCGGCGCGATCGCCGGACTGACGTACCGCCGCCGCTCCCGGGCCCGTCCGGCCGGGCGCACCGGGCGGCCCGGCAGGCCCGGCAGGCCCGGCACCCGTGCCGCGGCGACGCGCGGCGCCGTCGACGGACGGGCGTGGTGGGCGTCCGTCGTACCGTTCGCACTGTGCCTGCTGCTCGGCGTCCTCGCCCTGGTGGCCGGCAGCCTCGGCGGCGGGCTCCTGCTGACGCTCCTCGGGGCACTCGGCAGCGCCCTGCTGGTGCTGCCGAGGATCCCGGCCTTCGCCGAACGCGTCCGCACCGCCCAGGGGGCGGCGGCGGAGAGCGCCGGAGGCGTCGGTGCGGCCGGAACGGCCCCGGCCGCCCCCGCCCGGCGGCGTCCGCCCCGGCGCCCGGGCAGCCAGTGGCTGGCCCGGCTCGCCCTGCGCAGCCCCGCCGGGGCGCTCTTCCGGGAGCGCCACGCCCGCTACCTGCACCAGCTCTCCCGGTCCTTCCGGCAGCGCCGGTGGGAGGACGCCCTGCGCGACGCGATCCAGCTCTCCGGCGGCGCCGACGCGGGCCCGGAGCGGGGTCTGCTGACCCTGCGCCTGCCCGAGCGCTTCACGGGCGCCCTGCGGCCCAGCCCCCGGGAGCGCGGCGGGGCGCCGATGGCGACGCCGCTCAGCGGGCCGACCGTCCACGAGTACCTGACCGGCCTCTACCGGGAAGCCGCCGAGGCCCTGGAACGGGACGGGCGGATCGACGAGGCCGCGTACCTGCTCGCCGACCTGATGGCCGCGCCCGCCGAGGCCGTCGCCCTGCTGGACCGGCACGGCCGCACCGCCCAGGCCGCCGAACTCGCCGAAGGGCGCGGCCTGGCCGCGGAACTGGTGGTCCGGCTGCACTGGCGTGCCGGGAACCGGGACCGGGCCGTGCGGATCGCCCACCGGCGCGGCGCCTTCGCCACCGCCGTCGAACGGCTCACCGCCACCGACCCGGCGGCCGCCCGGGACCTGCGCGCCGCCTGGGTGGACCACCGCCGCCGGGCCGGGGACCGGCTGGGCGCGGTCGAGGCGGCCTGGCCGGACGAGACCTTGCGCCCGGGCGTGCTGCCGGACCTCCGGGAGGCCGCCGAACTCGGCGGCGCGGCCCGGGGAAGGGCGCTGGTCCACCTGCTCGCGCTCGGCGAGGACGTCGCGGCGCCGGTCCGCGCCGCGCTCACCGCGGCCGGGCCGAGCATCGCCGGGCCGAGCGGCGCCGGGCCGCAGGTCACGACGCCGGACACCGCCGCGCCGCGCACCGAGCGCGCGGCCGCCGTCGCCGCCCTCGCCGAGCTGCGCTGCGCCGACCCGGCCCTCGACCGCGAGCTCGCCACCCTCGCCGTACGCTCCCTGGTGCGCACCGGCGGACTGTCCGGCCAAGCCGCCGTACGCTCCGAAAGCACCGTCCACAACCGGCTGTTGAAGCGCGCCGACCCGTTGGCCGCCGCCGACCTGCCGAAGCCCCGGCGGACCGGACCCGGCCGCGGCGGGGCGCTCGCCGTCACCGCCGCCGACCGCCCCGGCACCCTGCCCGTCCTGGACGCGGCCCGGCTGGACTCCGGCCTGGTGCTGGTGGCCTGCGGCCAGGCCGGCGTACGGCTGCTCGGCCCGGACGGCCGGACCCGCGCCCGCTGGGACGTGCCCGCCGAGCAGCTGGTGGTCGCCGACCACGGCGGCACCGCGCTGCTGGTCGCCCGCTACGGGGCGGTCCGCGAACTGTTCCGGCTCGACCTCGCCACCCGCCGGGTCGAGCGGTGGACGGCCCTGCGGGTGCGCGCGATCGTCCCCTCCTACGACGGCCGCCACCTGCTCACCGTCGACCAGGACGGCATCGCCGTGCTCGACACCGACGCCACCCGCCCGACCGTCGTCCACCGCGAACTCGGCAACGACCAGCAGGCGGTGGGCCGGATCGCCCGCACCCCCGCGAGCTGCGCCGTGGTCGTCCACACCCGGGCCGGCGGCCACACCGCCGAACTCACCGAACTTTGGCGCTGGGACCAGCCCGGCTGGGAGCTGCGCGCCCGTACGGCGGTCGACCTGGACGACGCCGACGACCGGGTGGCGCTCGCCGACGGACGGCTGCTGACCGCCCGGCCGGGCGAAGCCCTCGGGACGACGGTGCTCAGCTGGACCGGCCGGGGCAGCGCCGAGCGGACCGTCACCGGCCCCCCGGTGGTGCTCGGCGCCGACGGCGCCCACTGGGCGTTCACCGAGCGCGCCGAGGACGGCCTGCGGGCCACCGTCGGGAGCACCTCCGGGACCGCCTTCACCGCTCTGCTGCCCGGGGCGACGACCGACCCCGCGCTCCGGCTGCGCGCCCACGCCGGGGCGGTGACCTGCTGGCACCGCGGCGGGCGGGTGTTCGCGGTGCGCGCGGACGGCACGGAGCTGCTGGCCAACCTGCGGGTCACGGCCGGCTGACGGTGATTGTTCGGATGGAGTTCGAGGAGGTGGGCCGGTGTCCTGGCCGGTGGTGATCGTTCTCGTCCCGGCGGAGCGGCGTCCGGAACTGGAGTCGCGCTTCCGCGCGCTCGGCCCGTTCTGGCACTGGCCGACGCGGCAGGACGACCAGGTGCAATGGGGAGGTAGCGCGTACTCCCTCGACCTGTCGGGGGAGGTGCTGCGCGACTACGAGCCGGAGCACCTGGACGAGGTCACGGCCCGGATCGGGGAGCCGTACGCCGTCCGCGTGGCGAGCGAGTCGATGGACGCGGCCCGGGCCCTGCTGCGGCACGTCCTGCCCGGCCTCGCCGCGATCGTCGACACCGACCACTGGGAGCTCATCCCCTCCGACGACTTCCTCGGCCTGCTCGCCCGTCACCCCGGGTGGGACTGGCGCCGCGTCCCGAGCACGGAACTGCCCGGCGGGCCGGGGCCGTCGGGCGGGTCCGGGGCCGGGGACAGGTAGGCGTCCAGCCGGGCCGCGGCGGTGAGCATCGCCCGGCCCCGGGTGGTGAGGCGCTGCTGCCAGTCGTCCAGCGCCGCGGCCAGGGAGTCGGTGCCGCCCGCCGTGCGGACCTGCCGCACGACGGTGGTGATGTGGGCCAGCGGGTGGCCGCCGCGGCGCAGCAGGTGGGTCAGTTCGGCGTCGCGGACGTCCTCGGGGCGGTAGGAGCGGTGTCCGCCGGGGCGGTCGCGGGCCGGGGTGAGGATGCCGGCCGTCTCCCAGGTGCGCAGGGTGGCGGGGGTGAGGCCGAGCCGGTGGGCGAGTTCGCCGATGCTGAGCGGGCCGGGGAGGGAGCGGCCGGTCCCGGCCCGCTCGGTGGTCCGCCCCGAGGTGAGGTCCTCGACCGCCCGGCGGACGGTGGCGAGGGTCTCCCGGTCGCGCAGCAGCTGGGCGTGGCCCCGGTCGAGCGCCGTCAGGGCCTCGTCCGGACGGTCGGCGTTGACGGCGGACATCACCAGGGCCGCCGTCGCGTGCCCGAAGGCCGTGACGAGGGCGAGGAAGGCCCGCAGCGCGGCGGCGTGGCGCTCGGTGTAGATCCGGTAGCCGGTGGGGGTGCGCTCGGCGGGCGGCAGGAAGCCGTCGCGCTCGTAGTTGCGCACGGCCTGGGTCGAGAGGCCGTGCTCGCGGGCGAGGTCGGCAGGGCGCACGGCGGTGACCTCCGGATTTGAGACTTCTCATCGAGAATGCCGGGCCGAGACGCGGAAAGTCTCAACCGAGCTTTCAAGGATACGCTTGAGGTTCATGAGCCAGGACATCGGAGACTTCCGCACCCCTTCCTGCGAACTGCTGGCGCTCGGCGAGCCGACGCACCAGGAACCGGCCTTCGGGCTGGTCCGCAACCGGCTGTTCGCCCGACTCGTGGCCCAGGGCTTCCGCTCGATCGCCCTGGAGACCGACCGGGTGGCCGCACTGGCGGTGGACGACCACGTCCGGCACGGCGTGGGCACCCTCGACGCGGTGCTCGCCGAAGGCTTCACCCACGGCTTCGGCGCCCACCGGGCGAACCGCGAACTCGTCGCCTGGATGGGCGAGTTCAACCGCGACCGGGAGGCCGGGGAGCAAGTGGCGTGCCACGGCTTCGACCTCCCCACCGAGAACACCACGGCGCCCAGCCCGCGCCGCTACCTCGAACACGCCCGTGACTTCCTCCGGCTCGACCTGGACGTCGCCGCGCTGACGGGGGAGGACGAGCGCTGGGAACGCGAGGAGGCGATCCTCGACGCCGCCGCGTCACCCGGAGCCACCCCCGAGGCCGAACGGCTGCGCCGTACCGCCGACGACCTGCTCAACCAACTCTACGTACGCGCACCGGACTTGATCGCCGCGACCTCGCACGCCGAGTGGCTCCGGGCCGGTGTCCGGCTGCGGGCCGGGATCGGACTGCTGCGCTACCACGCCCAGGCGGCCGTCCAGGGCCTGGGGGCGAGCGCCCGGATCTCCGGCCTGATCCGGATGCGCGACGCCCTGATGGCGCAGAACCTGCTCGACATCCGCGCCGTCGAGGCCCGGCGCGGGCCGACCCTGGTGTTCGCCCACAACCGGCACCTCCAGCGCAACCCCAGCGCCTGGTCCCAGGGGGAGCTGGACTGCGGCTGGAACGGCGCCGGCCACATCGTCGGCTCGCTGCTGGGCGAGCGCTATGCCTTCGTCGCGGGGAGCCTCGGGCGCAGCGCCGCGCTCGGGCTCGGCGAGCCGACTCCGGGGACGTACGAGGCACGGCTGCAGACCGGCGGTGGGGCCTGGCGGCTGACCGCCCCGCCGGTCCCGGGCACGGCCCGCACCCGCACCGACACCACCCCGCGCCAGGGCTACTTCCCGCTCGACCCGGAGACCCTCGACGGCGCCGCGGCGCTGCTGCACATCGCCGACGGCGCGGCGGCCGCCGGGTAGCGGCTCCTCACGGCCCCGGGTAGGCCGCCCGCAGATGGGCGAGCAGGGCGGCGGTCGGCGGCGCCGGGGGCCGCTCGCTCGGCCAGGCCAGCGCGACCCGCACCCGGGGGACGGGATCGGCCAGCCGCCGGACGGCCACGCCGGCGGCCGGCTCCCGGTCCGGCAGCACCGCCACGCCCAGTCCGTGCGCGGTGAGTTCGGCCAGCTGTGGCGGCGCGGCGGCCTCGACCGCCACGGTCGGGGCCGCGCCCGCCTCCGCGAGGGCGCGCTCCAGCGCCGTCCGCAGGCCGGTGCCGGGCGGTGTGCTCACCAGGGCGTGCCCGGCGAGCGCGGCGACGGGCAGCGGGCCGTCGCCGCGGGCGAGCGGGTGGTCCGCCGGGCAGAGCGCGACCAGCGGGACCTCCAGCACGGGGTGCAGGGCGAGTCCGGCCAGTGCCGTCCAGCCGTCGTCGTCCGCCCGCCCGCTCGCGACGGCGGGCAGGCCGATCACGGCGAGGTCGAGCCGCCCCTCGCGCAGGGCGCCGAGCATCCCGGCGGTGGTGTTCTCGGCGAGCGCGAAGTCGATGCCGGGGTGCTCCTGACGGAAGGCGGCCAGCGTGGTGGCGAGCCCCGGGAGGGCGCCCAGGGCGGGTGGCGGGGCGAGCGCCGCGCCCGCGACCATGCCGAGCCGTACCCGCCCGCACCGCAGGCCGTCGAACTCCTGCGCCGTCCGCCGGGCGGCCGCCGCGGCGGCGAGCGCGGCCCGGGCGTGCGGCAGCACCGCCTCGCCGACCCTGGTCAGCCGCACCGTGCGGCCCGAGCGGTCCAGCAGCCGGTGGCCCAACTCCCGTTCCAGCTGCCGGATCTGGGCGCTCACTCCGGGCTGGCTCAGGTGCAGCAGCTCGGCGGCGCGGGTGAAGCTGCCGTGCCGGGCGACGGTGACGAAGTACTGGAGCTGCCGGAGTTCCATAACCGATGATCATAGGTGGCAGAACGATCCGGTCTTGGACGGGCGGACGACTCCCGTCGCAGGCTGGGGACATGAACAGCGCGCAGCAGGACCACGGCGTCGAATGGATCCGCGAGCAGGTCGCGGGGGAGCGGCGCGACCTCGCCGAGGTGTTGGCCGGCCTCACCCCGCGGCAGTGGAACGCGCCCTCGCTGTGCGAGGGTTGGCGGGTCCGCGAGGTGGCCGCCCACATGGGCACCGGCTTCCGCTACTCCACCGCCCGGACCCTCGGGGAACTCCTCCGCTCCGGTGGGAACGTCCACCGGATGGCCGACCGGATCGCCCGCCGCGACGCCGCCGCCCTCACCACGGACCGGCTGGCCGCCGCCCTGTCCGAGCACGCCGGGCACCCCTGGCGGCCCCCGGTCGGCGGCCGGATCGCCGCCCTCGTCCACGACGCGGTGCACGGCCTGGACATCACCGTCGCCCTCGGCCTGCCGCCGCGCCTGCCCCTGCACCGCGGCACCGCCCTGCTGGGCGGGGTCTCGCCCCGCAGCCTGCGCTTCTTCGGCGCCCGGCTGGAGGGGGTACGGCTGCGCGCGACGGACGCGGACTGGTCGTACGGCCCCGGTCCGCTGCCGGTGGAGGGGCGGGCGGAGCACCTGCTCCTGGTGGCGTACGGGCGTCGGCTCCCGGCGGGCCTGTTGACCGGAGCGGGCGCGGAGCGCTTCACGGATCGGGCCGACCGGTGACACCGGCCGGCCCGGCCCCGCGCCGGGTGGCGCCCGGGTGTGGCGCCTGGGTGTGGTGCCCGGGATCAGAGCGAGTCGCAGTACCGCGCGAACGCGGCCCGGGTCCCGGCGCCGGCGTCGCCGTCGATGGCGCCGGTGTAGCCCCAGTTGCTCTTCAACCAGCGCTGCAGCGCCTCCACCGTGTGGGTCCCGACGATGCCGTCGATGGCGTCGGTGTAGCCCCAGTCGGCGCGCAGGAACCGCTGCATGGCCTGCCAGCTGCCGGTGCCGAGCTGGCCGTCGATCGCGCCGGTGTAGCCCCAGTACTGCTTGAGCGGGGCCTGGAGCTTGGCGGCCTGCGAGGTGCTCAGCCCGAGGTTGACGACCGCCGCCAGCCCGGCGGGCCCGGACTCCGCCGCCTGCTGGACGCCGGCCGGCGTCGCCGCGACGGCGGCACCGGCACCGGCCAGGCCGCCGACGGCGATGCAGGCCACGGCCGTGGCACCGACGACCGCCTTCACCAGAACGTTCGAGCGCATGTGCAGCCCCCTTCGGGACACCCGCGGGACGGGTGACTTGTCTGGACACCGTCACTCTGGCACGGGTGCCGCCGCCCACGAACCGAACCGGGCCGGATGGCCGGTACTGCGCCCACACTGGCCGACCGGCGGAGCTTCGAACCCGAACCTCCGCCTCCACCGGCGGGCCGGGCCGGGGCGGGCCCTCAGACGGACTGTCCGACCGGCCGGATCACGACGGTGTTCACGTCGACGCCGGCCGGCTGGCGCACCGCCCACACGATGGAGTCGGCGATCTGGTCCGCGGTCAGGTTGAGGCCCTGGGGGGCGCCGCCCGCGCCCTCCCAGAAGTTGGTCTCCACCCGGCCGGGGGCGACCAGGGTGACGCCGATCCCGTCGGCGGTGACCATCCGGCGGGTGTTCTCGGCGAGGCCGGTCACCGCCCACTTGGTGGCGCCGTAGATGTTGCCGGGGGTGTGGACCAGGCCGGCGACGCTGCCGATCAGCACGATCCGGCCCTTGGACTCCTTCAATGCGGCCAGCGAGGACCGGATGAGCAGGGCCGGGCCGAGCACGTTGGTGAGGACCATGTCACGCCAGCCGGCCGGGTCGCCGTCGGCGAGCGAGTCGTGGGTGGCGTAACCGGCGTTGGCGACGACGGTGTCCAGCCGCCCGAAGGTCCGGACGGTGGCCTGGACGGCGGCCTCGACGGCCTCGTGGTCGGCGGCGTCGGCGGCGACGGTGAGCAGGGTGTCCGGCTTCGCGGCCGCCTCCTCCGCGAAGCGGGCGAGCCGGGAGCCGTCGCGGCCGGTGACGGCCACCCGGTGGCCCTCGGCGAGCAGTCGGCGGGCGGTGGCGGCGCCGATGCCGCTTGAACCGCCGGTGATGAGGGTGACGGGCGAGTCGGTCACGGGGTGGTGCTCCTTGTTCCTCGGTGTGGAGCGGTGACCACTGTCCCTCTCTCCTCACGGGCCGGAAGCTGATCGTGTCGCGTCAAACAACGTATTGATCGTTTGTCGTGCCAGGCAAGATCCCGCCGGGGTTCTGGCCGAAAACCTTCGGGTCTGACGCCTTGTCGGCTTCGATCCGCCGGTGGCGGGGCCCGAGGATCTTGCTTTCGGTGCCCGGCCCCGGTCGGCGGGCCGTCGTCGGCCGGGGCCGGTGGACTGTTCCCGTCAGCTCGCGCGCCCCGCCGCCCTCCGTGCCTACGATCGGAGGAGCCTCCCGCTCGCCGGACGAGCGCAAGGGTGCAGGCGAGACGGAAGCCAGGTAGCCGATGGCCCCGAGGTCCGTGCAGTGGCCGCCGTACGTGCGGCTGGCGCCGTGGTTGCTGATCGTCGGCGGGCTGGTGTGGGACGCGCTGGACCCGGCCGACTACTGGGGCGACCCGATGCTGGCGGCGGCGGCCGTGCTGGCCGGGGCGCTGCTGCCGCTGCGGGACGTCGTCGCGGTGGCGCTGGCGAACGTGGTCGGGATCCTGGTGCTGTCCGTGCGGGACGGCTCGATCGGGACCGGGGACGGCTACCTGGAGCTGGTCAACACCGCCTTCGCCGCGCTGCTGGGGATCGGGGTGAACCGGGTGGTGGCCCGGCACGGGCGCCGGCTGGAGCGGGTGCGGTCGGTGGCGGAGGCCGCGCAGCGGGCGGTGCTGCCGGAGCCGCCGGGGCGGGTGGCGGGGCTGGAGGTCGCGGCCTGCTACCGGGCGGCCCAGGACGAGGCGCTGATCGGCGGGGACGCGTACGCGCTGCAGGCCACTCCGTACGGGGTGCGGGTGGTGATCGCGGACGTGCGGGGCAAGGGGCTGCACGCAGTGGGGGCGGTGTCGGTGCTGCTGGGGGCGTTCCGGGAGCTCGCGCACCGGGAGCCGGACCTCGCCGGGCTCGCGGCGGCCCTGGAGCGCACGCTGGCCCGGGAGAGCGCCGGGCTGGGCGAGGAACTGCGCCTGGAGGGGTTCATCACCGCGCTGCTGGTGGAGTTCCCGCCGGGGGAGGCGGTCGCCCGGACCGTGGACTGCGGCCACCCCGGGCCGTACCTGCTCGGCGGCGGCGGGGCGGGGGTGAGCCGGTGGGACGCGGCCGACCCGGGGCTGCCGCTCGGGATGGGCGCGCTGGGGGCGGACGGCCCGGAGGCGGAGACCAGGCCCTTCCCGCCGGGGAGCACGCTGCTGCTGGTGACCGACGGGGTCACCGAGGCGCGGGACGCGGCGGGGGAGTTCTACGACCCGGTGCGCGGGCTGGCACCGCTCGGGCCCTTCGCGGGGGCGGAGCAGGCGGTGGCGGCGCTGGTGGCGGACGTGGCCCGGTGGACGGGCGGACCGCGGGACGACGACATGGCGGTGCTGGCGGTCACCCGGCGCCGGCCGACGGACCCGGCGGACGCGGCGGACGCGGCGGATCCGACCGGATGACGGCGGCCGGGCACGGCTCCGAACGGTTACGCCGATATCACGGTGAGGTTACGGAAGCTGCCTACTCCACGGATTCCGGCCAACTTGAGGGGTGTTGGCCGGTGGCCGGAAACCGGGTGTCCGGATATCGGACGACGAAATGGACGCGCTGGTCGGGGGCCGTCCGCGTCGGCCCGGAGAGCGGCGCAGGCCTTGGCGGGCAGGCCGGGCCGGGTGCGCGCCGTCGCGGCGCCGGGGCATAAGGGCTCGTAAGGGGGGCGTCGGGGCCGGTCGCCGTGGTGGCGGGATCCGGCCGAGCCGGGGATCGTCCGGAAAGGGACCTGTTGCTTGCCCCGTGTCGAATGCGTGACCGAGAGTCGCATCGATGAACGAGAAGCCTCACTCCCGTCAGGCCCGTCTGTTCGGCCACCGCGACTTCCGGCTCCTGCTGACCGGAGCGGCGGCGGCCCAGACGGGCAGTCAGGTCACCCTGGTCGCGCTGCCCTTGGTGGCCGTGGTGGTGCTCGACGCCACCCCCTTCGAGGTCGGCCTGCTCACCGCCGCCGAGACCGCGGCCTTCCTGCTGGTCGGCCTGCCGGCCGGCGCCTGGCTGGACCGGATGCGCAAGCTCCCGGTGCTGATCCGCGCCGACGTGGTGCGCTGCCTCGCGGTCGGCTCGATCCCGCCGGCGGCGGCCTTCGGGGTGCTCACCATGCCCCAGCTCTACCTGGTCGCGCTGGTCACCGGGGTGGCCACGGTCTTCTTCGACGTGGCCCACCAGTCCCTCCTGCCCGCCGTCCTGCCACGCGAGCAACTGGTCGCCGGGAACGGCGCCCTGGAGACCGTCCGCTCCTCGGCGCAGATCGCCGGGCCGGGCCTGGGCGGCGGACTGGTCCAGCTGCTCGGCGCACCGCTCGCCATCGTCGCCGACGCCTGCGGCTACCTCGCCTCGGCGCTGCTGCTCGCCCGGATCCGGGTCGAGGAGGAGCTGCCGGAGCCGGAGCCCGGCCGTTCGCTGCGGGCCGAGGTGGCCGAGGGCGTGCGCTTCGTGCTCGGCCACCCGCTGCTGCGGGCGATCGCCACCGCCACCGCCGTGTCCAACCTGTTCGCCGCCGTGCTGATGGCCGTTCAGACCGTCTTCTGGGTACGGGTGCTCGACCTGTCGCCCGGGGCCATCGGCGCCCTGCTGTCGGCCTCGGCCGTCGGCGGGCTGGCGGGCGCACTGTGCGCGGGGCAGCTGTCCCGCTGGGTCGGGCAGGCCCGGCTGATCTGGCTGGCCACCGTGGTGACCGCGCCGTTCGCGCTGCTGTGGCCGCTGTCCGGCGGCGGTCCCGGCGCCGTGCTGTTCGGTGTCGGCTCCGGCGTGGTGCTGTTCGGCGCGGTCGCGTACAACGTCGCCCAGGTGAGCTTCCGGCAGAGCGTCTGCCCGCCCGAACTGCTCGGGCGGATGAACGCCACCATGCGCTTCCTGGTCTGGGGCACCCTGCCGATCGGCGCCCTCGCCGGCGGGGCCGTCGCCGACTGGGCCGGACCGCGCGCCGCGCTGTGGCTGTGCGCGGTGGGCTTCCTGCTGGTGCCGGTGCCGCTGCTGCTGTCGCCGCTGCGGCGGATGCGCGACCTGCCCACCGGGCCGGCCGGATCCGGACCCGTGGCCGAGGCCGAGGATGGCGAGGACGACGTCCGACAGCCCGCCGTGAGCCCCGCCGCCGCCCCCTGACCATCCGCCCCTGACCCCCTGACCCCCTGAACCCCTGACCGACGAACCGAACCGTCCGAGCCGACCGAACCGTCCGAGCCGACACCGGAAACCGGAGACCGTTCCGTGCACGCCAGCATCACCGCCGCCTACCTCGCCCGGTACCGCGCCGCTGCCGCCGACTCCCCGGTGGAACTGCTCCCGCTGACCGGCGCCCAGCGGCGGTTCCTGATCACCCGCCGACTCGCCCCGCAGACCCGCTCCGACGTCGCCCCGCTGTTCTTCGCCTACCCCGCCGACGCCCTCGACCTGGACCGGCTGGGCCGCGCCGCCACCGCCGTCGCGGCCGCCCACCCGGCGCTGTGCGGCGCCTTCGTGACCGTGCGCGGCACCCCCGTGCTGCGCACCGGCGGCCCCTCCGTCGAGGTCGCCCGGATCGACGTGGACCCCGGCGCCGGCACCCACCGGGCGCTGCGCGCCGCGCTGTTGGACTGGCCGCTCGACGGGCCCGCGCTGCGCCTGCTGGTGGCCCGGGAGCCGGACGGCGGCGAGGACCTGCTCGCCCTCGCGCTGGACCACGCGGCCTGCGACGAGCAGTCGCTCGGGGTGCTGGTCGGCGAACTCGCCGAGGCCTACCGGCGGGACGAGCCGCCCGCGCCCGGCCCCGGCCCGCAGGCCGTCGCCGACTTCCGGGAGGCCGTCGAACTCCAGCTGGCCGCGGAGGAGTCCGCCGCCGGTCCCGCCGCCCAGGCCCACTGGGGGCGCCGGGGGGGCGGTCTGTGCCGGGGGGGCGGCCGGGCCCCGCGGGGCCGCGCCGAGCGGGGCCGGGGTGGGGTCCGGGGTACAACCAACCAGGCGGTGTAATTCACTCACGCGCCGCGCGGGGGTGTGTTCCCCTGGACACGGAGCGCAACCTACGATGCCGTAGGTTACGCCAACGTAGG
>NZ_JBHYGR010000015.1:94413-100013 GCF_042738155.1 Kitasatospora sp. NPDC059088
CGGACCACCGGCATGCTGGTCGAGCGGCTGCCCGCCGTCCCGGCGAGCGCCCGCGGCGCGATCTTCCCCGCCCTGCTGGACGCCGTCGGCGCCGCCGCCCGGCGGCTGCACCGCGTGGACGGCCCGCTCGCGCTCGGCTACCCGTGGGGCGGCCGCCCGCCCGGCGCGCCCGCCGCGCTCGGCTGTTTCCTCAACACCCTGGTGCACGCCGTGCCCACCCGGCCCGCCACCGACCTGGAAGCGCTCTGCGACGACTGGTGGGACGACCTCGACCACGCCGGAACGCCCTTCGACGAGGTGGTTCGGGCCGCCCGGGTCGCCGGTTCGCCCTGGTCCGGCGGGCTGGACGCGATGCTCACCTTCGAGGACCTCCAGCGCCGCCCGCCGCTGGTGCTCGGCGGCGTCCCCGGCCGCGAGGTCCACCTCGGCGGGCGCCCGCTCGCCGCGCCGACGGCCGTCTCCGCCTCCCACGGCGAGGAGCTGACGGTCCGCCTGGCCTGGGACGACGAGCGCTTCCCGGCCGCCGACGCGGAGGCCGCCTTCGCCGACCTGCTGGCCGTGCTGAGCCGCCACCTCTGACCGCCACCTCCGGCCACCCACGCCCGGCCACCCTCCTCCGGCCGCCACCCCTCACCGTCGCCTCCAGCCGTCACCCCTGGACGCCACGGCCCCTCAGACCCCATCCTCCCCAAGGACCACATCCACTCCAAGGACCCCGGGCCGCACCCTCACCCCGGTGCGGCCCGCCCCCACCGGCCGCGTCGGGACCACCCCACGCCCGCGCCCGGCCACCGCAGTGCCGACACGCCCACCACACAAGGGAATCATCCATGTTCGCACTCTCTCCGTCGCAGGAGATCGTCTGGCTGCACGAGCAGATGCAGCCGGGCAGCCGCGCCTACAACTTCACCGGCGTCCTCGACCTGTGGGGCACCCTCGACCGGGACGCCCTGCACGCCGGCCTCACCGCCGTGCTGGCCCAGCACCCCGGCCTGCGCCTGGAGTTGGTGGCCCGGGCGGAGGGCCTGCCCGGCCAGCGGGTCGCCGAGGACTGCCCGCCGGAGCTGCGGCACAGCGACTTCACCGCCGAGGCCGACCCGGAGGCCGTGTTCCGGACCCTGCTCGCCGCCGAGGCCGAGGAGCCGCTGGACACCGAGCGGGCGCCGCTGCTGCGCTGGCACCTGGTCAAGCTCGCCGACGACCACCACCGGCTGATCCACGTCGAGCACCACCTCGTCCACGACGGCCACTCCTTCGCGATCTTCCTGCGCGACCTGTTCACCGTCTACCGCGCCCACGTCCTCGGCGAGTCCTACGAGTTGGCCACCGCCCCCTCGTACGAGCAGCACGCCCGCACCGAGGCCGACCCGCAGGCCCGCGAGCGCGCCCTCGCCTTCTGGACCAAGGAGCTGGCCGACGCCCCGCGCGAGGTCACCCTGCCCGGGCTGGCCCACCCCGGCGTCGAGCGCCGCCACCGCGGCGGGCAGCTGCGCCAGTCGATCGGCGCCGACCTCGCCGAGCGGCTGCGCGAGCGCAGCCGGACCGACGGCCACACCCCGTTCAGCACCCTGCTCGCCCTGTTCGCCGAACTGCTGCGCCGGCACAGCGGCCACCGCGAGGTCACCGTCGGCACCGCCGTCGGCAACCGCCCCGAGGGCTTCGAGGGCACCGTCGGGATGTTCGTCAACACCGTGCCGCTGCGCCTGCGGCTCGACCCGGCCGCCTCCGGCACCGAGGCCGTCGACGAGGTCACCGACGTCCTGATGCGCGCCCTGCCCTACCAGGACCTGCCGGTGCAGGAGCTCACCCGCCGGCTCGGCCTGCACACCGGCGGCGCCGACAACCCGCTGTTCAACGTGATGTTCAGCGCCCACGACGCCGCGCTGCCCGACGTCCAGGCCCCCGGCCTCGACGTCTCGCTGTACGAGGGCTTCAACACCGGCACCACCCGCTTCGACCTCGACCTGGTGCTGCTGCCCGACGACCGCCGGGTGGTCGGCGAGAAGCACGGCGCCGCCGGGATGACCCTGATCTGGGACTACGACGCCGAACTGTTCGGCGAGGCCAGGGCCGTGCTGCTGTCCGAGCGCCTGCTGGAGCTGCTGCGCCGCTACCTGGACGACCCGGAGACGGTGCTCGCCGCGCTGGCCCCCGAGCCCGCGGCCGAGCCCGCCGCCCCGGTCGTCCCGGCCGGCCTGGACCCGGCCGCCGCCCACGACCCCACCGCGCTCGCCCTGCTGGCCGGAGCCGAGCGCATCACCTACGGCGAACTGGACCGCCGGGTCGGCGAGTTGGCCGACCGGATGCGCGCCGCCGGAGTCACCCCCGGCCAGCCGGTGGCCGCCGTCCTGCCGCGCGGCACCGACAGCGTGGTCGCCCTGCTGGCCTGCCTGCGCCTGGGCGCCGTCCACGCGCCGCTGTCCACCGAGGACCCGGCCGCCCGGCTTGGCCTGCTGCTGGAGCGGCTCGCCCCCGCGCTCGTCCTCGCCACCCGGCAGAGCGCGCTCGCGCTGCCCGCCGAGGGCGTCACCCCGGCGCTGCTGGACGGCCCCGCCTTCCCGAAGGCCGAGCCCGCCGCCGTCCTGGAGGGCGGCGCGTACGTCATCCACACCTCCGGTTCCACCGGTGTGCCCAAGCCCGTCCTGGTCGGCCGCGAGGCCCTCGCCGGGTACGTCGCCGCGGTCGCCGCCCGCTACGAACTCACCGCCGCCGACCGGGTGCTGCTGTTCGCCCGGCCCTCCTTCGACGTGTCGCTGGAGGAGGTGCTGCCCGCCCTCGCGGTCGGCGCCGCCCTGGTCGTGCCGCAGCGCGAGGTGCCCACCGGGCCCGAGCTGGTCGCCGTGCTCGCCGCCCGCGGCGTCACCGTCGCCAACCTGCCCACCAGCTACCTGCTCGCGGTCCGCGAGGACCTGCGCGAGGCGCTGCGCGACGGCCGCTGGACGCCGCGCCTGCTCGTCCTCGGCGGCGAGCGGCTGCCCGCCCGCGCCCTGGCCGGGCTGACCGAGGCCACCACGGTGCTCAACGCCTACGGCGTCACCGAGGCCACCGTCACCTCCACCGTCCACCGGGTCACCGCCGAGGACGTCGCCGAGGACGGCGAGATCCCGCTCGGCGCCGAACTCGACGGCGTGCGCCTGCACGTCCTGGACGAGACGCTGCGCCCGCTCCCGTACGGCTGCGTCGGCGAACTGGCCGTCAGCGGCGGCCTGCTGGCCGAGGGCTACGTCGGCCTGCCGGAGCCCACCGCGGCCCGCTTCATCACCGTCCCCGGCCTCGACGGCGCCCGGGTCTACCGCACCGGCGACCGCGGCTACCGCGACACCGAGGGGCGCCTGCGCTTCCTCGGCCGCGCCGACAACCAGGTCAAGCTGCGCGGCCACCGGATCGAACTGGAGGAGATCGAGGCCGCCGCCTCCGCCGAACTCGGCGGCCGCTCCTGCGCGGTGCTGCTGCACCACGACCCGCAGACCGGCCCCCGGCTGGTCGGCTTCCTGGAAGGCGCCGACCGCCCCGACCAGGCCGCACTGCACGACGCGCTGGCCCGCCGGCTGCCCGGCGGACTCGTCCCCGCCACCTGGACGGCCGTCGCCGCGATGCCCACCCTGCCCGGCGGCAAGCCCGACCGCGCCGCCCTCGCCCGGCTGGCCGAGCAGGCCCCGGCCGAGCGGGAGCAGGACAGCGCACCCAGCGTCTTCGCCGACCCCGGCCAGGAGCTGATCGCCAGCGCCTGGCGCGAGGTGCTCGGCCACGACCGCTTCGGCGCGGACTCGCACTTCTTCGAGGTCGGCGGCCACTCGCTGCTCGCCGCCCAGCTCGCCGCCTTCCTGGAGCCGCACCTGGGCAGCCGCCCGCCGCTGCGCACCCTGTTCCGGCACGCCGTCCTGGCCGACCAGGCGCGCGTCCTGACCGGTGGCGCGGCATGAGCGCCCCGTCCGCCGTCCTGGAGGACGGCCACCGCGAGCTCGTCGAGGCCTTCGAGAGCTTCATCCGCCGCGAACTCGTCCCGCTCGCCGCCGAGTTGCCGGAGACCGCCGACCAGGTCCCGGGCGACCTGCGGTCCTACGTCCGCAAGCGCTCCGCCGCGCTCGGCTTCTACGCCGGCGACTACCCCGAGGAACTCGGCGGCGCCGACATGCCGTTCACCGCCGTGGTGCTGCTGCACCACGCCGCCGGGCGCAGCGGCTGCGTGCTCGCCCCCTACGCGCTGGCCGGCTCCGACGGGCCCAGCCCGCTGCTGCGGCACGGCACCCCCGAGCAGATCGAGCGGCACCTGGTCCCGCTGGTGCGCGGCGAGCAGACCCGCTGCCTGGCGCTCACCGAACCGCAGGCCGGCTCGGACGCCTTCCACCTCACCACCACCGCCGTGCGCACCGGCGACGGCTGGGTGCTGAACGGGCGCAAGACCTTCGTCAGCAACGCCGAACACGCCGGGATCGCCCTGGTGGTGGCCGCCACCGACCTCGGCGACGGCAAGGGCCCGACCGCCGGGGCGACCGCCTTCGTGCTGCCGATGGACCAGCCCGGCCTGCGGATCGGCCAGCGCTACGAGGGGATGTCCGGCGAGCCGCTGTTCGAACTGCTGCTGGACGGGGTCACCGTCGGCCCGGAGGCCGTGATCGGCGGCGAGGAGGGCATCGCCGCGGCCACCGCCCTGGCCATGGACAGCCTCTCCCGCGGCCGCCTGGTGGTCGCCGCGATGTGCAACGGCATCGCCGAGCACGCGCTGCGGATCGGCGTCGAGTACGCCCGCGAGCGGCGCGCCTTCGGCAAGGTCATCGGCGAGTACCAGCACATCCAGGAGCACCTGGTGACCACCCGCGCCGAGGTGGAGTGCGCCAAGCTGCTCACCCTCGCCTGCGCCCGGCTGGTCGACGAGGGCACCGAGGCGCCCGAGAACGCGGCGCTCGCCAAGCTCACCTCCTCCGAGACCGCCGTCCGCGCGGTGGACCGCTCGCTCCAGGTCCACGGCGCCACCGGCTGGGTACGCGGCCACCCCTTGGAATTCCTGTACCGCTACGTCCGGATGACCACGATCATCGAAGGGACCTCCGAGGTCCAGAAGGTGATCATCGCCCGCTCCATGGGCCTGAACTGACGGTTTCTCGTACGTATCTGGAGACGATGATGGAATCCCTGAGCATCGGCTACGGCCACCCGCACCAGGACGGCGCGGTCCTCGACCTGTTCACCACCTGGGCGCACCGCACCCCGCAGGCGCCCGCCCTGATCGACGGCGGGCGCACCCTCGGCTACGCCGAACTCGACCGCCTCGCCGACACCGTGGCGGAGTCCCTGCGCGGCAAGGTCGGCGCCGGCGACCTGGTCGGCGTCTGCCTCGGCCACTCGGCGGAGCTGGCCGCCGTCACCCTCGCGATAGCCAAGCTCGGCGCCGTCCACCTGCCGCTCGGCCCGCGCCCCGGCGAGAAGCGCCTCCAGGCCGTCGCCGAGCAGCTGCGCCCGGCCTGCCTGATCGGCGACGGCCCCCCGGGGGGCGCCCCCCCCCGGGGGCGTGGGGGCAAAGAACCCGCCCCCCCCCCCCCCCGAGGCGCCCCGACCCACCCGGTTCCGGGGCGCCGGGCCGGAGTGGACCACCCAAGCCC
>NZ_JBHYGR010000015.1:100023-106561 GCF_042738155.1 Kitasatospora sp. NPDC059088
CGCGGGCCCGGGCGCCCCCCCGGGCCCCGCCGCCGGGCGCCCCGCGCCCGCGCCGGCGCCCCCCCCCCGCGGTGCGGGGCCCCGGCGGCGAGCGGCTCGAACTCGACCTGCCCACCCCCGGCCTGCTGGCCGCCCTGACGCCCGGTGAGCAGGCGAGCGTGCCGGTCGGCACCCACTACGCCGTGCTCACCTCCGGCTCCACCGGCACCCCCAAGGCCGTCGCCGTCACCGAACCGGCGCTCGGCGCGCTGCTGCACTGGTACCGCGAGCTCACCGGCCTCGGCCCGGGCGAGCGGCACAGCCTGCTGATCGGGGTGGCCTTCGACCCGCACGTGATGGAGCTGTGGGCCACTCTCACCTCCGGCGCCGCCCTGGTCGTCGCCCCCGAGGCCGTCCGCTGGGACTCCGGCGCGCTCACCGACTGGCTGGGCGAGGCGGGCATCACCGCCGCCGTGCTGCCCACCCCGCTGGCCGAGCCGATCCTCGACCGGCCCTGGCCCGCCGGGCTGGCGCTGCGCCACCTGATGATCGGCGGCGACCGGCTGCGCCGCGCCCCCGGGGCGGAGGTCACCGCCACCGTCCACAACGCGTACGGCCCCGCCGAGGCCACCGTCGCCACCACGGTGCACACCATGGCGCCCGGCGGCGACCACGGCGCCGACGCGCCGCCGATCGGCCTGCCGATCGCCGGCGCCGTCGTGCTGGTCACCGACGAGCAGGGCAACCCGGTGCCCAGAGGGACGGCCGGGGAGCTGCGGATCGGCGGCCGGGGCCTGGCCGCCGGCTACCTCGACCCCGAGCTGACCGCCCGCCGTTTCGTCCAGGCGCCCCCCGGGGTGGACGGCACCGACCGGGTCTACCGCACCGGCGACCGGGTGGTGATGCGCGCCGACGGCGTGCTGGAGTTCCACGGCCGGCTGGACGACCAGGTCAAGGTCAGCGGGGTGCGGATCGAACCCGCCGAGGTGGAGGCCGCCTTCGAGCGCGACGACCGGGTCCGCCGCGCGGTGGTCGCCGCCGAGACCGCGGCCACCGGCGGCGTCCGGCTGCTCGCCTTCGTCCAGGCCGAGCCCGACGCCGAACCGGCGAGCCTGCTGGAGGCCGTCCGGCCCTGGCTGCCCGAGCAGGCCGTGCCCTCGGCCGTACGGCTGGTCGAGACCTTCCCGCTGGACCCCAACGGCAAGGTGGACCGCGCGGCGCTGCTGGCCGCGCTCGCCGCCGAGCCCGAGGCCCCGGCGGCCGCCGGCGAGGACGGCGACACCGCGGTCGAGCGCACCCTGGTGAAGCTCTGCCGCGAGCTGCTCGGCCGCGCCGACCTCGGCCCGGGCGACAACTTCCTGGCGTCGGGCGGCAACTCGCTCGCCGCCGCCCGACTGCTGGAGTCCCTGGAGGGGGAGTACGGCGTGCGGCTGCGCGCCCCCCTGCTGCTGCGCCAGCCCGACCTGCGGGCGGTCGCACGGCTCATCGAGGAGCGGATGCCCAGCGCGTCCCTCGCCTGAGGACCCGGAGCCGTCCCGCACACCAGGCCCCGTCCGGCCCCGTGCGGGACGGCTCCGCCCCCGTGCGGGACGGCTCCGCCGCCGCCGCGCCCCCGTCGCACCTCCCGATCTGACCTGCGGCGCCCCCGGCCCCAGCGCCGGGGCGCCCGGAAGGGACCCAGCCATGACGCCCGTCCTCCCCACCCTCCCCGCGCTGGTCGCCCGCCAGGCCGAGCAGCACCCGAGCGCGCTCGCCCTGACCGACGGCGCCACCTACCTCACCTACCGCGAACTCCACGACGCCGCCGGCCGCCTGGCCGCCGTCCTGGCCGCGCGCGGGATCGGCCCCGGCAGCGCCGTCGGCCTGCTGTGCGCCCGCTCGGCCAGGTTCGCCGTCGCCCAGCTCGCCGTCTGGCGGGCCGGCGGCCTCGTCGTCCCGCTCGACCCGGCCTACCCGCGCCCGCGCATCGCCGAGATGACCGCCGACGCGCAGGTCCGCCTCGTCCTCGGCGACAAGGCGCTGCTCGCCGACGCCGCACTGCCCGCCGAGCGCACCCTGGTGCTCACCGAACGCGGCACCGAGGAGACCGGCGCGGCGGTGCCCGACGCCGCCGAACCGGACGCGCCCGCCCTGCTCTACTACACCTCCGGCTCCACCGGCCGCCCCAAGGGCGTACTCGTCCCGCACCGCGCCGTCACCGACCTGGTCACCGCCCCCGACGGGCTCGCCCTCGGCCCGCGCGACCGGGTGCTCTTCCACTCCACCCCCTCCTTCGACGCCGCCACCTTCGAACTCTGGGCGCCGCTCGCCCAGGGCGCCGCCGTCGCCGTCTCCCCGGCCGAACGGCCCAGCGCCGAGGAACTCGTCCGCGACGTCGAGCGCTTCGGCGCCACCACCGCCTTCATCACCACCGCGCTCTTCCACCACCTGGCCGCCAAGGAGTCCCGGATCTTCGGCGTGCTGCGCACCCTGGCCGTCGGCGGCGAGGCGCTCGCCCCCGAGTACGCCGGGGCCGTGCTGCGGGCCTTCCCCTGGCTGGAGCTGTACAACGTCTACGGGCCCACCGAGGCCACCACCTTCACCACCGCCCACCGGATCACCCCCGCCGACTGCGCGGGCGGCCCCGTCCCGATCGGACGCACCTTCGGCGGCGCCCGCGCCCTCGTCCTGGACGAGCGGCTCGCCCCGGTCGAACCCGGCACGGTCGGCGAACTGTGGATCGGCGGCGGGCGCCTCGCCCAGGGCTACCTCAACCGGCCCGAACTGACCGCCGAGCGCTTCCGTGAACTCCCCGGCGGCGGCCGGGCCTACCGCAGCGGCGACCTGGTGCGCCAACGCCCCGACGGCGCCCTGGAGTTCCACGGCCGCACCGACGACCAGGTGAAGGTCCGGGGCTTCCGGATCGAGCCCGGCGAGGTCGAGCAGGCCCTGCTGCGCTTCCCCGAGGTCGCCGAGGCGGCCGTGGTGGTCCGCCGCGCCGGACAGGCCGACGCCGCGCTCACCGCCTGCGTGGTCCTCGCCGAGGGCGCCGGGGCCGCCGCCGAAACCCTGCGCACCCGGCTCGCCGAGCTGCTGCCCGCCCACCTGGTCCCCACCGCCTGGGCCGTCCTGCCCGCACTGCCGCTCAACGGCAGCGGCAAGATCGACCGCCGCGCGCTCGCCGCCGCCCCGGACCCGGCGGCGGAGCGCACCGGCGTCGAGGTCGACCTCACCCCGATCCAGCGGGTCGTCGCCGAGGCCTGGAGCCGCGCCCTGGAACGCCCGATCACCGACCCGGCCGCCGACTTCCTCGCCGAGGGCGGCCACTCGCTGCTCGCCATGTGGGTCGTCGACGACCTCGCCGGCGAGTTCGGCATCGACCTGTCCCTCGCCGACTTCCTCGGCCACCCCACCGTGGCCGGCCAGGCCGAACTACTGGAACGCGCCCTGCGGGACGCCGACGACACCCAGGGAGCACCCCAGCGATGAGCAACGACCAGAACGACCTGCTGCGGCGCGCCCGCAACCGCCGCACCGCCCTCGCCCCGCAGCGCCCGGCCGCCGCCGACGTCGACGCCGGCCCGGCCCCGCTCTCCCACGCCCAGCAGCGGATGTGGCTGATGGAGCACCTCGGCCAGGGCGGCGCCCTCTACAACGTCCCGATCGCCACCCGGCTGCGCGGACCGCTCGACCGGGCCGCCCTCGCCACCGCGCTCACCGGCCTCACCGAGCGGCACGCCGTCCTGCGCACCCGCTACCCGCGCCGCGGCGAACAGCCCTACCAGCACCTCGAAGCGGCCGGCCCCGTCCCGCTGGCCGTCCTGGACGCCACCGGCGACGGCACCGGGCAGCTGGCCGCCGAGGCCGCCCGCCCCTTCGACCTCACCGACGGGCCGGTGCTGCGCGCGCTGCTGCTGCGGCACGCGCCCGAGGACCACACCCTGCTGCTGACGATCCACCACATCGCCGTCGACGGCGGCTCGCTGCCCGTCCTGGCCGCCGACCTCGCCGAGCTGTACGCCGCCGCCCGCGACGGCGTCGAACCCCGGCTCCCGGCGCCCGGCATGCCGTACGCCGAGTACGCCCGCCAGGAGCGCGCCCGCGACACCGAACTCACCGCCGCCGCCGACGCCCTGGCCGCCCGGCTGGCCGGCGCCCGCCCGCTGCCGCTGCTGCGGCCGGTCGCCCCCGGCGCCCGCGACCGCCGGGCCGGCCTGCACGCCGTGCCGCTCGACCCCGCCACCGTCGAGGGCCTGCGGCAGCTCGGCGCCCGGCACGGCGCCACCCTGTTCGCCGTCGTCCTCACCGCCGCCTTCGCCACCCTGCGCACCGCCGGCGGCCAGGACGACCTCACCCTCGGCTGCGCCAGCGGCCACCGGGCCCGCCCCGAACTGCGCCGCACCGTCGGCCTGGGCGTCAACACCCTCGCGGTGCGCGCCGAACCCGCCGGGGACGCCTCCTTCGCCGAGGCGCTCGCCCTGGTGCGCGGCGCCCTGCTGGAGGCCCAGCAGCACCACCAGGTGCCCTTCGACCTGGTGGTCGAGCGGCTCGGCGCGGCGGCGCGCGGCGCCGACGGCACCCCGCTGCTGTCGGCCAGCTGCGACCTGGTCCAGCCCGCGACCGCCCTGACGCTGCCCGGCCTGGACGCCGAACACGTCGACGTCGACCTGGAACTCGCCAAGTTCGACCTCACCCTGGTCCTGGAGGAGGGCCCGCGGCCGCGCTGCCTGGTCCAGCACGACCACGCGGCCCTGGACGGCGCCACCGCCGCCCGACTGGCCGAGGCCTTCGCCGCCGTGCTCCGCGCGGTCGTCGAGGACGCGGACCGCCCGCTCGCCGAACTCCCCGGCGAACTGCTGGCCCGCGCCGACCGGCACCCGGTGCTGGAAGCCCTGGCGGCCCACCCCGGGGTGGCCGACGCGGCCGTGGTGGAGACCGCCGACGGCCCGCCGCTCGCCTACGCGGTGGTCCGCGGCGCGGTCGCCCCCAGCGGCACCGACCTGCGCGCCCGGCTCCGGGCCGCCGTCCCCGCCGCCGAACTCCCGCTGGCCGTCACCCTGCTGGACCGCATCCCGCGCGGCGCGGACGGCGCCGTCGACCGCGACCGCCTGCCCGGCGCCGCCGTCGCCGCGGCCCGCGCCGCTGCCGCCACTCCCGCCGCCCGGGCCGAGGCGGCCCGCGCCACGGCCGCGACCGGCCCGCTCGACCTGGTCCGCACCGCCTTCGGCGAACTGCTCGGCAGCGTCCCGCCCGCCGACGGCGACTTCTTCGCCCTCGGCGGCCACTCGCTGATCGCCGTCCAGCTCGCCGAACGCCTGCGCACCCGCGTCGGCGTGCCGCTCACCGGCCTCGACATCCTGGAGCACCGCACCCCGCGCGCCCTCGCCGCCCTGCTCGCCGCCCGCGAGGAGGAACGCCGCGCCGCCCTCACCCGCGTCGACGGCCTCCACAGCACCGAGCCGCGCACCGGCACCGTGCTGCTCACCGGCGCCACCGGCGGCGTCGGCGCCGCCGTGCTCCAGGAACTGATGGCCCAGGGGCGGCCGGTACGCGTCCTGGTCCGCCCCGAGTCGGCCCACCTGCCGGCCCTGCACGGCGCCGAGATCGCCGAGGGCGACCTCGCCGACCTCGACAGCCTCCAGCGCGCCGTCAAGGGCGTGGACGCCGTCATCCACTCCGCCTGCACCTTCACCGACCACGAGGTCGACACGGCCGCCATGCGCGCCCTGCTGGACGGCTGGTCCGGCGGCCCGTTCGTCTTCGTCAGCAGCATCGACGCCTACGGGCGCCCGCCCGGCACCGAGGTCGCCGAGGGAGGCCCCAGCGGCGCACCCGTCACCGCCTACGGGCAGGCCAAGCTCGACTGCGAGCGGATGCTGTTCGAGACCGCCGAGGCCACCGGCCACGGCCCGGCCACCGTGGTGCGCGCCCCCATCGTCTGGGGCCCGCACCACCGCCTGCGCGACCAGCTCCGCTGGGGCTCCACCGGCGACCTCTACCAGGCCGCCCTGGCCGGCCGCCCGATCGCCCTGCCGGCCGCCGCCGACGGCGAGCCGCAGGAGTGGCACGGCGCCGCCTGGGTGCACTCCGCCGCCCTGGCCCGCGCCCTCGCCGCCTGTGCCCTGCCCGACGGCCCCGCCGCCGGCCGGATCGTCAACGCGATCACCGGGCACGTCTCCTGGGCCGAGTTCGGCACCGAGCTGATCCGGCTGCTCGGCTCGGACAGCGTCCTGGACCTGCGCCCCGACGCCGACCCCGAGCTGCGCCGCCCGTGGCACTACCGGGCGGAGACCCTCGCGGCCGCGCTCCAGCCGGAGCCGGGCGAGGACTGGCGCAGCGTGCTGGCGGCCATGGTGGGCTGACGGCGCCCCCGTCGAGCGGCGCTCGGTCCCCGGATTCTCCCCGGGGGCCGGGCGCCGTCCGGCATCAGCTCCGGTACCGGCGGTCGCCGGCCCTCGGCGCGGCGCCCTGCACCAGCGGGGGCCGACCGCCCCTCGCCGGTCGGCGGCTCAGCGCCGCCGCAGTCGGGCCGTGGCCGCGTTGCGGATCTGCCGGGTCCGGCCGCGCTCGGCGAGGAGGC